>NZ_JAELUG010000019.1 GCF_016429255.1 Rhizobium sp. ASV8 | reverse complement strand
GCGAAACAGCGTGTTTCCAGCCAGCCACCGAATATCGCAACGGCCTGATTTTATTGATGATCGGACGCAGTTTGGTCACTGGGAGGGCGACCTCCTGATCTTCGAACGCGAACTCGGACATGCCAACCTCACCTCACTGGTCGAGCGCAAGAGCCGCTACACCGTCATGCTCAAGAACGCCAGCCGCCACTCGCGCCCGATCATGGACAAGATCATCGAAACATTCTCTCCTTTGCCGGCCTTCGCACGTCAGAGCTTCACCTTTGATCGCGGCACCGAGTTTGCCGGCTTCAGGGCTTTGGAAGATGGCATCGGTGCGCGCAGCTGGTTCTGCGATCCCAGTGCACCCTGGCAGAAAGGTGCGGTCGAAAACGCCAACAAACGCATTCGCCGCTTCATGCCAGGCGACACTGACCTGGCCGAGGTGCCGCAATCGGCCCTGGTTCAACTCGCTCACCATCTGAACGACCTACCGAGAAAGTGCCTAGGCTATAAGACACCAACCGAAGTGTTCATGGCACATTTGCAAGCGGGTAGCTGATCCCCTACCCTCAAAACTGGCCATGATGCACTTGGAGCAGATTCTCCAAGATCAACTTCGTTATCGAAGCAGCAGTTTTTGACCCCCCGCCTCCCGTTCAGGTCGTTGCCGAGCTGCCACAAGATATTTTGGCATCTTCGGGTACACTGATGCTTTATCTCAAGAAGACCTTCCCGCAGATCAATCTCATCAACGGTGGACGAACCAGCAACCTCTCCGCCGAATGCTACCGTGCCGATCCCCGACAAGGTGTGATAGCCGCGAATTATGTGCTGAAGAATCTAAAGGGCAAAAAGGTCGCCATCCTTGATGATGGGAGCGACTATAGCAAACCCCTGGCGGATGCTTTCAAAGCGACCATCAACAAAGGCGGCCTGACCGAGGCGCTCAAGATCTCCATCGACCCTCGCGCATATGAGTATTACTTTCAGGCGACAGAGAAACTGAAGCAGGAGGCGGAGGACCTGAAGCAGGCTGGGGTGGAAGTCATCTATTACGGGGGTGGTTATTCCGAAATTGGCGTGCTTGCGCGCCAATTGCAAGACATCTCCGTCAAGCCGCAGATCATTGGTGGCGATGCCTTGTCGAACGTCGATTACCAAGGCCTTTATAAAAAGGAAGCGGATGGCACTATCTTCACCGATGCGCCCCGCGAGACGCTGACCACCGATTTAGAGAGCGCCCGTGCGGCACTCAACGCGCATGACATCCCCTCACAGGACTTGGCGCTGCGCTCCTACGCCGCCGTCCACCAGCTGGCAGCCGGCATTAAAGATGAATTGTGCTACGGTCACTACCAATTCAGCCTCATCACTAACATCAAGGATGGCAAAGCAACGATCTATCTCGACCCCAGGGCCGTTGCAGTCAGAATGAACGCGGACGAGGGTATTCTGGTCGAGAACGATAAGGTGACTGGAAACAGGGAGGCACCGACCTTCTCAATCTACACGTGGAAAGCCGGCAGGATTGTTCCAATCGATTAGCCCTTCCCTGAGGCAAATTAAAGTCGCAGTGAGGTTTATATGCCGAAGATGAGCGATTGATGCTGCCGTCAGACGCACTCGGCACTGTGTTCTTGTTACGCTGGCAAATTATGGTGCGCGACAATGACAGTTAGCTAAGAAATTCAAAAGTTCAGGTGGCAGCGGCAACAAGCTGACCGCTGCCACCGACGAAGTTACTGAACCGGCTTGATCGAGGCGACGATTGCCTTGACTTCGGCATCGTGCTTGTCTTCAGCTCCCTTGTCTCCCCAATAGGTCACAACGAGAGCGTTGTCAGCGCTTACCTGAATGATGAGCAAGCCTACGCTAATTGGGCCGTCCTCATCCTTACCATCCCACTCCAAGGTGCCCATCTGCATACCGTTGACCTCGGTAGTGGGCGTCTCCTTTTTAGTTGAGGGATCGATCGTTACTTTGTTCTTTGCCAGAAAATCGATGGCATCGGTAACAACCTTGTCGATGGACTTGTTGGTGGCAACGTCGACTGAAAGATAGACCGCAGAATCACTCGTCGTTCCCTGGACACCGCTGTCGGTTTCTTCCGGCTTCCAGCTATCCGGAATGGTGATGCTTGCGACGGGCTTTTCGTCGGGAAATTTGAAGGTTGCAGCGTGCGCCGCGAGAGGAGACGTGAATGCAAGCAAGGCCAATACGATAATCTTCTTCATGACAGAATCCTTAGAGCTTAACGCCTATGTGCAGGGCGGCTCTCAGGCTTCTAAACAGAACATGTTAAGATCGTAACCATGTGGTGAACAATAAATCCGATTTAACGGGAGAAAAATTGGCTGAGATACTCCATTACTACTTGCCAACCCCAATCCCGCATAGATCATCGGTTGTAGGCCACGTCTGTTCGGTTCCTCAAGATCTTATCGCAAGCACTGCCTCACTTGAATCTTGACGAGAGACGACCCTTTAGAGAAAACTCAAGGCCAAACCAACCAGAACTGAAGAAACGGCGTGTCCCTGCCCTAAGCGCTGTTACAACACGTGCTGCGATCCTTGCGATCAACGGAAGCCGCTGCAATATTGTCGAGCGCGTGAGGAGTATGGATGGCAGACGTTTCGGCATTGGAGGTCAAAGAAAAGAGGGCGACGATACTGGGAGAGGCAGAAGCCCACCTAGTCGCCTCCTATTGCGATCACCGCCTGGCGCCTGCCTACAAGAACGAAACCGTCGATTTCCGCCATAGACACCTGCAGTTTGGGAGTTCGGGATTCAATTTCCTGCAATACGGCCAGGAAGTTTCTGTGAGTTCTCGCGGCTTCGAAGAATTCTATATGCTTGAAATGCCGCTGGCCGGCGGCGTCGACATTGCGTTCGGCACGGAGCGCCTCCGCTCCGAACCCGGCAAGGCGCTCATCCTTTCGCCAGGCCCCAAATTCCATTCACGCTGGCGGGAAGGAACGCGCCAATGGATGTTGCAGATCGACCGCAAGCTGGTGGATGAGCGCCTGACACAAATCGCGCGTCGGCGACGCAGCGGAGACCTCGTCTTCAATCCGGTCATCGATCTTGCGACCCCCCATGGGCGCCACTTCACCTTTCTGCTGCATATTTTTTCCGACATGCTGGCAGAAGCTGCCGACCCTGTCGAACATGAGACCATCAGCCCTGTACTCACGTCGGTGGTCGACGAACTCCTGCGCAATATTGCCTTTACCAGCGGCGCATCCGTTGTCCCCGAACGGCTGCAAGCCTCCCCCCGCCATGTAAAGCAGGCAATGGATATACTGAAATCGCGCTACGCGGAGCGACTGGTGATGTCTGCCATAGCGAACGAAATCGGCATATCCGAACGTGCGCTCTACGACGGTTTTCACACCTACTATCAGCGCACACCACACGAAATCCTCACGCGAATCCGCATGGAAGAAGCACGACGTTTGATCCGCAACGATGGTCTTGCGGCCGCCCAGGCGGCGAGAAGCGTGGGGCTTCATCATCTCGGCAGGTTCTCGGCGACATACAAGGATACCTTTGGCGTACTTCCCTCGGCTGATATCCGCCAGGACCGTTAGGCGCACGCGCAGGCAGTCCGGACTATCCATATCCTGCAGAATTCGCATCTGCTGGTGCTTTGCCGGCGGCAAACTCCCATGACAGTTCCATGACGCAAGCTTAAGGTCCGCCCAATCGCTGCAATTGGTTGGCGGCCTGGAGAATAGAATGCTCATCGGCTTGGATATTGGCTCGACCTCCGTCAAGGCAGCGCTGTTCGCGATGGACGGCAGGGTGATCGAGCATCATAGCCACAGCTATCCCACCTCACGGCCAGGTCCCGGCATGGTCGAACAGGATCCCCAACATTGGCTGGATGGGATTCATGACGCGATTGCCAGTCTGCTTTCTGGACGCAACCCGGAAGACATCCGTGCAGTCGGCATCTGCAGTCAGGTAAACACGGATGTCTTTGTCGACAACGGCGGCAAACCATTGATGCCCGCAATCAGCTGGCAGGACATCCGCGCCGGAGCGGAAGCTGCGAAGCTCGACGCAACGATCGCGCCCGCCGAGAAACAGGAATGGTGGGGCGCAGAACTGCCCATCGGGGCGAGCCATGTGCTTGCCAAAATGATGTGGCTTGCCAAACACCATCCGGATCTCTGGGCGCAAACGCATCAGGTTCTGTCGGCCCGCGATTTCTGTCTCTTGCAACTTACGGGGCAAGCGGTATCCGATCCGATTTCGGCCTTTGGCCAGGTTGGGCTGGATCATCAATATATCGAAGCGCTGATCGATCGGGTGCCGGGTGCCAAGGCCAAGCTGCCGCCGCTCAAGCATTTCACCGACATTGCCGGCGAGATGACATTGGGGGCCTCTGGACACAGGGTCCCCGTCATCACCGGCACCATGGATGCGTGGGGCAACCTCTTCGGCTGCGGTGTGTTCCGACCGGGACAAGGGATGTATGTCAGCGGGACGTCCGAAATCCTTGCCCTCGCCGGCTCGGAGCGCATCGGCGCGCCCGGGATCGTTACCTTCGCGACGATCGAGGGGCTTGTGGTCAACGCCGGCCCCACACAGAGCGGTGCGGATTCCTTGCGCTGGTGGGCGGCGACAGCCGGTATCGAGCCGGGCGATATCCCTGCCCTCGCAGAAAAAGCGAGCCGTGCCGACAGACCGATCCTGTTCTTGCCGCATCTCGAAGGAGAACGCGCGCCGCTTTGGGATTCCGAAATCCGCGGTGCCTTCATCGGCCTCGACAGTCGTACGAGTGCACCGCAATTCGCTCTCGCGGTGCTGGAAGGTGTCGCGCTCGCCGCGCGCCACTCCATGGGCTCTCTGGTCGAAGCCGCCGGATTTCGCCCCGACTATATGCTCTATGGCGGCGGCGGCGCCCGTTCCGATCTCTGGAGCCAGATCCGCGCGGACTGCCTGGGCATACCGCTACATCGCTTCAGCTTCACGGATGTCGGTTGCCTTGGCGCGGCCATTCTCGCAGCCGTCGGTATCGGCGCATTCCAGTCGATCGCCGAAGCCGTGCCGGCCATGACCCGTGTGGAAAGGGTGTTTGAACCCGACCCGCGCCAAAAGGCGCGCTATGACGCAATGTTTCAAGCCTATCTGCGAGCGATCGATGCGCTCCGCCCCATCGGTATCATCCATACCGATGTGCAACCGTAACCAGCACTATCGTCACTTTGGGAAGAGGAGCATGAAATTGAAAAGACTAGCAATCTGGGGAAGCGTTGCCGCTCTGTTGTCATCCGCGTCCATGGCGTTTGCCACGAACGTCACCATCCTGACGCCCTACATCAGCTCAGTGCCGACCAATGAAATGGCACAGAGCTTCAAGGCACTGGGCGAAAAGCGCGGCTGGACCGTCAGCATTATCGATACGCGCAACGATTTTGGCCAATTGGCATCGCGCATGGAGGATACGATCAATGCCAAAGCCTCCGCGATCGTATTGATTTCGGCAGATCCGGCGCAGATCGGTGATCAAGTCGAACTGGCGGCGAAATCAGGCATTCCAGTGATCTCGCTCGACGGGTCGAAGAACGCGAATGTCGCAGTCAACGTCACGTCCAACAATTTCGATCTCGGCACGCAGCTTTCGGACGCGCTGTTCAAGGCACTCGGCGGCAAGGGAAATATCGTCAAGTTCTTCCATTCGGCGCATCCGGGCGTGCATCAGCGCGAATTGGCGCTTGATGAGGCGCTCAAGAAGAATCCGGATATCAAGGTCATCGCAGACCATTTCGTCAAGGTTCCAGGCCCCGTCGACGACGGCCGCGTCGCCATGGAAAACATCCTTCGCCAGCACGGCGACGACATCAACGGTGTCTGGGCGGCTTGGGACGATCCCGGCGTCGGCGCCGAACTTGCGGCTGAATCGGAAAAGCCGGATGCAAAGTTCATCATCATGGGGATAGACGGCAGCCAGCAGGCAATCGACATGATCAAGTCTTGCACCCGCTACAAGGCAACCTTCCGCCAGGACTTTCCCAAAATAGCCGAGATCGGCGCCGAACAGCTCGAAAAGATCCTCGGCGGCGGAAAGGCCGATAAGGATGAGATTTCCGTCCCAGCCGTCATGGTCACGCCCGAGACGCTCGGCGTGAAGTGCCCTTGACCTGAGCACTGGAGAGCTCTGGCCATGTTGCTTCAGATAAGCGGTCTCGAAAAGCGCTTCGGCGGCGTTCGGGCGCTGGCGGGGGCAGACCTCTCTGTGACCGCCGGCTCGGTTCATGGCCTGCTCGGAGAAAACGGTGCTGGCAAGTCCACACTCATCAAGACGTTGTCCGGCCTCGCCAGGCCGGATGACGGCAAGATTCTGGTCGACGGCGAGCACACGGCGATCGAGAGCGTACGCCAGGCCGAAGCTTTGGGTTTTCGCTTCATCCATCAGGAACTCAGCCTCGTGCCGCAATTTACCGCGGTTGAGAATGCCTTCGTCGGGCGTCCCTACCCCCGCAAAGGCCCGTTCATAGACCGTCAAGCCATGCGCCGGGTGGTGGCGGGGGCGGCCGCCAGCATCGCTCCCGATCTGCCGCTCGATGTTCCCGCCGCGCGTTTGACAACGGGACAAAAGCAGCTCGTCGAGATCATCCGCGCCTTGATGAACGATCCGGCACGGTTGATCGTCATGGACGAGCCGACGGCTTCGCTCTCCGAAGGAGAAGCACAACGTTTGCATAGAGCAGTCAGGGCGCTTGCCGCACGCGGTGTCGCTATCATCTTCATTTCTCACCGGCTCGACGAGGTGGCTGAGATCTGTGACCGCTACACGGTGCTTCGCAGTGGAAAAACGGTCGGCACGGGCACCATGCAGGGCACGACGCGAGCAGACCTTGTGCGGTTGATGTCGGGTCACGACGAAATCAGAAGCGGCAGATCATTGCCGCCGCCCATCGGCAAACCGGTACTCGAAGTCGAGAGGCTACCATTCGGAATGCGTGGCAATACGGTGTCGCTCTCCGTTTGCGAAGGCGAAATCCTCGGCCTTTACGGCCTGGTTGGTGCCGGCCGCTCCTCTTTCATGAAGATGATCTGGGGCTCGCGGCCGACCGAGGGCGGAGCAATCCGCGTCGACGGCCACTCCTTGAGGTCAGGCGACATCCGCGCCCGTATTCGATTGGGGGGCGCCTACGTGCCTGAAGATCGTCGCAACGAGGGGCTGGTGTCGGTGCGCTCGATTGCCGAGAATCTTGCGATCAGCGATCTCAAACGCGTTCGTGCGAACCCTGCCTTGCCGATCACCAGCCGCGCCATGCTGGCCTCCCGCGCCGACGAGATCCGCGAGCGGCTCGCTGTGAAAATGAGCTCGCCCTGGGCGATGCCTCTGACACTTTCGGGCGGCAATCAGCAGAAACTCCTGTTCGGCCGCTGGTTCGGTGGGCAGATCCGACTGCTGATCCTCGATGAACCGACACGCGGCGTCGATGTCGGCGCCAAGGCGGAGATCCACGCGATCGTGCGGCAGATCGCAGCCGATGGCGCGGCCGTACTCATGACGACCAGCGACATGGACGAGCTATTCACGCTCTCGCACCGCGTCGCGGTCTTTGCAAACGGCGATATCACGGCACGGCTGGAAGGCGAGGAACTCACTCCATCCCGGATTGTCGACGCCGCATTCCATCAAGACAGCAGGAAAGATCCATCCGCATGACCGGCTTTGCCAGACAATACGGAACCCTGTTCGCGCTCGTCGCGATCATAGCCGCCTTCTCCATCGTCTCCCCGAGCGCGTTCGGCTCAATGTCGAACCTGATCAACATCACGCAGCAAATGACCTTGTTGGCGATTGTCGCCATTGGTGCGACGGTTGTGATGGCGGTCGGCGAATTTGATCTTTCGACGGCCTCGATCGTGTCCTTCGGAGGCATTTTCACGGTCTATCTCTTCAAGCTTGGAGTGCCAGCTCCCCTCGCCTGCCTGCTGGTCTTGGTGGTCGCGGCGCTTTTCGGCGCAATTTCCGGCTATGTCGTCTCGCGCTTCCAGGTGCTTTCGTTCATCGCCACGCTCGCGGTCGGCACGATCATCGGCGGCATCACTTTCTGGATCTGTGATGGCGCCACCTTGCTCGGAGACATTCCAAGCGGGTTCCGCGATATCGGACGGGGTCATACGCTGGGCCTGCCGACATTGACATGGTGGCTGATCGCCATCGCCTTCGTTGTCTGGATCCTGCTCGATAAGCTGGAAATTGGCCGCAAGCTCTATGCCATCGGGGGAAACCGTGAGGCGGCGCGACTGGCCGGCGTCAGGATCGTCTCCAATACCGTTGCGGCTTTCATCGTCTCGGCCGTGCTGGCGGCTCTGGTCGGAATTCTGCTGACCGCCCGCATCGGCAGCGCCAACCCCACGGGCGGAGGAGGTTATCTCCTAAGCGCCTATGCTGCCGTATTTCTCGGAATGACCGCATTTCGCGAGGGTGAAGCGAACCTGCCGGGGACCGTAGTTGGAGCCGCCATTATCGCAGTTGTCGGCAATGGCCTGACCATCCTTGGCGTATCGACATTCCTCCAGGACATCATCACCGGCACCATTATCCTCGCCGCGGTGCTCGTGCGCCGCATCGGCCAAGGGACGGCCTGATATGGCAACCGCTTCACTGAAGGAACGCCCTGGCCGGTACGGACGGTTTGGCGGGCAATTCGTTGCGCCCGTGCTCTTGCCCGTGCTGGACCGCCTGGAAGCTTCATTCAACGCGGCTTGGGAGGATCCTGGCTTTCGCCGGACGTTCGAAGACCTTCTAGGTCGATTTGTCGGCCGGCCGACGCCAATCTTCGAAACCATTGCGCTGGCGTCCGTCAATGGCGGTGCTCGCATCATCCTCAAACGCGACGACCTGACCTTCAACGGCGGCAATTACGCCAATTCAGCCCTCGGGCAAAGCCTGCTTGCCGTGCGGATGGGGCTGAGTTCCGTCGTCACCGATACGGGGTCGGGCCAAAACGGAGTGGCAGCCGCCGCCGCCGCTGCACGCCTTGGGCTCGCATGCACGATCTACATGGGAAGCAGCGACGCGCAACGGCACCCCTCGACAATCAAGAAAATGCGCGCTTTTGGCGCCGATCTCCAGGTCGTGGGGGATGCGGACCGGACATTGAGTGCGGCAACCTCCGCCGCGATCCGCCACTGGATGGGCAATAGCGCTACGACCGCCTATCTCGCCGGTGCGCCGATCGGCGCTCACCCCTTTCCAACCATGGTCGGTGCGTTTCAGTCGGTGATCGGCCGCGAAACCCGCCTCCAGCTATTGGAAGCGGGAGTATTGCCCAAGGCGATTGTTTCGGCCGTTGGCGGGGGCTCCTCAACCCTCGGCATTTTTTCCGCGTTCGTCGACGACCGTCAGATCCGGCTGGTAGCCGTTGAAGCGGGTGGTGAAGGCGGCGAAGGCAAGCCGCATTCGTCGCGCCTTGCGAAAGGGCGGCCGGGCATTTTCCATGGTGCCGAAACGCTGGTGCTTGCGGACGAAAACGGCCAGATCCAGCCAACGGCATCCATCGCACCCGGACTTGCCTATCCCGGCTCCGCACCCGAACTTGCAGATCTCGTTGAGCGCGGCCGCGTCGAGACGCTTGCTTTTACCGACGAAGACGCCCGTCAAGCGGTCCTGCGGCTTGCGATCCGCGAAGGCGTCCTGGTCTCGCTCGAAGCGGGCCACGCATTGGCCGCCGCGGAGCGCATAGCGCGCCATTATGATCGAAATGACGCCGTGGTCGTCATGGTCCCCTCCTCGGGCGACAAGGATCTCGACATCATCTGGGCGGAAAATTGCGAATGACGCAAAATCGTATCGACCTCATGTTCGCACGGCTGAAGGCGGAACGCCGCAGCGCATTCGTTACCTTTACCGTCGCCTGCGATCCCTCCTTTGACGAAAGCCTGGAGCGAATGCGGCTCCTGGCCGAGAATGGCATCGATCTGCTGGAGATCGGCCATCCCTTCTCCGATCCAATCCTGGATGGTGCGACGATCCAGCGGGCAAATCGACGTGCGCTGGCAGCGGGAGGCAGCTTGCCGCGGACATTGGACCTGTGCGCCGCCTTCCGCCTGGATAACGACGAGACACCGATCATCCTGATGGGCTACGCCAATCCTATCAGGACCATGGGCTATGACGTCTTTGCCGCGCGCGCGGCCGCCGCAGGCGTGGATGGTCTGATTGTCGCCGACCTGCCCTTGCGGGAAGCCGACGCGCTTCTCAAACACCTCAGCAAGCATGGGCTCGTCATGATCCCGCTCGCAGCGCCGTCGCTGCCGGCGGACGATTTCGTTTCGGATCATGGTGGTGTAGGCGGCTTCCTCTATTGCATCCCGGTGGTCGGGCCAACCGGCGGTCCGTCCGCATCGATCGACGTGATCGCGGGTGCGGTCGAACGCTGCCGTAGCGTTAGCGACATGCCCATCATGGTCGGCTTCGGCATCAAGACACCCGAAATGGCGGCCGCCGTCGCCAAGGTCGCAGACGGCGTAATCGTTGCGACCGCCTTGATCGAACGGTTCGAGACGATGCTTCAAGATTGCACCGGTGAGGCGTTCAAATCGACGGCTGCTCAGCTGGTCGCCGATTATCGGCACGCAATTGATAGTCGCGCCTGAACGCTTGGCCGGCCTGCCGACGTTTCGGCTCCAATGGTGGTCTGTACGCTCACGAGAGCCCGGATATAAGCCGCAAGCGCGACATCGGTCTTTGGTGGCTTCGTCTGACGACGGATTCGAGAGGACGATCATGCGCCAGGATTGATCAGCGGTTCTCATACTTGACTCTTTCTGAAAATGAGAACATTTTGAGAACAAATCAGGGAAGAAGCCATGAGTAGTGCCGAAAAGTTCATTATCCTGCCGTATCGAAAAAATCGCGGCAACCTTGTGCCGGGCGAGATGCGTCAAGCATCCAACGCGGTCAGTGCCGAGAAGATAGCTTCGGCGATGTCTGATCGATTCGTCGGCGTTGCGGCCTATGCGGTCATGGTGGACGAGGAGACCGGTGACATGACGTCGCCTCGCCTGCTGGTGAAGCATGGCGAGATATCGGATCTGAACGCGGCTTAACTGTAACCGAAATCGGAATTAAGGAGCCCCGCCGGCGACCGGCGGGAACTGAGACGTGCGCCATGCGAACGACCGGCTATTTGATTGCGCCTCAAGATGCGGAGATCTTTCGGGAACTCGTCGCCTTTCTTGGCGAAGACGTTTTCGACCAGCGGCAGCGAGATGGCACTGTCGGCAAGTCCGATGTGTTTGAGCGACACATCAGCCAGGCCCGAAGCGTGCTTAAGCTGCTCGACGCTTGCGATGGAAAGACCTTGTCGCAGGATGCCGCCGACCGACCCTCGTCGAAGTCGCAGCCTATGCCGGCCTCCGTGGGGATTGCCCTCTAGGTCGATGTCTTATCGGACGGCCACGTTACATAGTAGTACTTCCCGGCGACCCGACCGAAATAGGCTTTTTCACCGGGGTGTTTATCCACATAAGAGCCGTCAATGGTCTTTTGGAACGCTCCGTGATCATCGCGCTTGAGATGGACATTCAGGAAAGTGGTCCAGTCACTCTTGGTGATATTGTCCGCCTTGGTCGGCTTGGCTTTTGTGTCCTTGTCCCAGGCGGTGATTTCCTTGCCCTGCGCGGCGTCTGTCACGGTCAACTTTCCTGCCTTCAGGGCGCTGAGCATGGATTGGGAGCGCAGATAACTTTCGGGATCGTCCGTCGTCTCCGACAGCTTGGCCTTCAATGAAGCCATGAAGCCATTCGTCGCTATTTCAGGCTGAGAAACGGCCGGCTGCTGGTGCGTACCGGGTGGATTCGAGACTTTTGGTGTTCCACCCGAACCGGGAGAGCGCGGAAAAACATCATAGACGCTGGGCAGCTTACTCGCCTTCGAATTACCGCCGCTCTTGCCCAGTAAAGCGCCGTATTTCCTGTCTGCACCGATGGAAATTGCCATTTTCAATCCGCCGAAGGTTGAAATCTAAAGACGTATCCACAGTAAAGACACAACCTTGTGTGAAGCAGAATACAGGTTGAGGAGATCGCTATTTTACCAGCAATGCTGGCGAAATCTTTAAGGCTACCAATGCCTCAGGGAGCATCGGCAATTTGACGCGAGCCCAAGCGAGCTCGCGTCAAACGGAATGATGTTTCCGAGATTTGGCTTACCGCCAGCTGGTGAAGTCCGACGCAACACATCCGAATGGCGCTCGCTGATCACCGAAACGCTTCTTCAACTGCTCGCAGCCCCAGCTGTTGAGGGGAGCCGGCATCATGTTGTTGATGTCCATTCCGGGGGAATTGAATTGCGAGTCCGCACTGGTCACGTACCACATCCAATAGCCGAAAACGGCACCGATGATCAGCAATATCACGAGCAACACTCTGGCAAGCCGAGCTTTGATCGAAGGACCTTTCTTGCGCTGTGTGACGAGCTCCAGTTGCTGCCCGGCCAACTCCGCGGTCAACGGCGCGAGAGCCGTTGCGCGCTCTTCTGCGGTCATGTCGACCCGCTCCAGCCGCTCATCCAGAAGAATGGGGAGAGCGGACTTTCCATGCCAGACGGCAAGCGCTACGGCATGGTCGCCCTTTGTCCCGACCAGTAGGGGCGCCTGCCCCGGCTCGAAACGCGTGTGTGCGGCCCGGCCCGTCTTCCTTCCAGCAATCTTGTCGGCATAGGTTACCGTCAATCGCTTGCCCGCCCGGTCGACGCCTGTAATTTCCACGGGGACCGGGACAAGTTCAGCCGGTCTGCTCAACCCGCTGCGGACGCGCCAGACACGCAAGATCTGGTATATCAGGCCGATGGAGACACCCCCCAACAGGGCAACGAACACTGCGAGCGTGATGATCCGGTTCCAGAGCTTGTCTATGCCGAGGCTGAGTGTTGCCAATTCCGGATGCTCGCCAGAAATGACGAGACCGGTTTCGTAGTCGCCGGTGTGAGCGTCCACGAACATGATTTCCACGTCCTTGTCATAGTTCTGGCCATTATAGGCATAGTTTAGATGGGCCGAACATGTCGTGAAGAAGCCTTTTCGAGTCTCGCATTTGCCGTCGCGAATGTCGCCGCTATCGAGCATGACCGGGTTCTGGTTGATGGTCCAATCCCTCAATATGCCAGGGGCTTCCCACAGCACCACGAAGACAGTGAGTGCAATTACGATCGGCAATGAAAAGTAGCTGCCTCGCGCCGTAGTAAGTGTACCCTGAGCAAGCTTGAGGGCCCTCGGGGGAAGCTGGATAGTCGGAAATGTCATTGTGCGCCTGAAGCTCCGAGTGGTGGCATGGGCATCAGTAAAGCCGATCGAAGCCGGAGCCTCGCGTGATCCTGGGGTTCGACTTCCTACCCATATCTGCAGCGCCGTAAATAGACGGCTTGCCTCGAAGTTCAATAGCAGGTTGCAAAGATCCACCGACTTTGCAGTCAGTCCGATCACCGATGCGGGCGCAAGTTATCTTCCGTAAATGTCGCGCCCCCGACACTCAAAGTACCCGCCGTTTTGCGGCAGATTGGTGCTCACACCCACATGTTTCATCGATGATAGAGCCGCTCTGCCATCGCTGGCTTTGACCGATGCTGCGCAGCAGCTCCAGATCGCCTCTCCGCCAAAGCCGCAATCTGTGCGAGGACTGCCAATTCTACCCCATTTGGGGGACGCACAATGGCGGAGATGACGCTACAAGATCTATAGATTTTGATGTTCCTCTGAGGTCAGCACTCGCCCGCAAGAAACAAGATGCTCAGCGACGCTCGCCTGGATTGGCAATTCGCCGCATTGGAAATCGCAATGATCGAGCAGGTTAACCACAACATCCCGATCGCACAACAACAACATTGCGGCGATTGGACCGTCTTCAGCGAAAGCGGCGCGGTCGCCGAGGCTCCCGGGAGGCACTGCGCGATTTCTCAGACCCAATTCGATATGGACACATGCAGACGCGTCTTATCGATCGAGCTCTCTCCCGAGAACGAGGGCCTGAGAGGCGTGCTCGTCCTGCCAGTCGGTCTTTTGCGGCAGGATGGGGTGATATTGCAATGCGACGAGGCAGCGCCCGGACCGGTGCTGCCGTTCGGCACCGCAACGCGACTAGGCTGCATCGTGGAGCTGAATTTTGGCGCCGGCATGATCGCGAGCTTGCAATACGCGCATGGTCTCTACGTCAAGGCGGTCAGCGCGGAGACGGGATCGGAGGAGATTTTTCCAATTTCTCTCAATGGCTTTTGCACCGCGCTTAGTCTCGCACTTTCGCTCAGCAGCTCCCGTGCCGTCACAAATGGCAAAGCACCAAGCCTACCATTTCGATAGGAGTGCCGCATTATCGAAATCCTGCCCGGCCAAGCCATCTGGTGATCTCGCCTCTTTCCCCTGACCGGCGGATTGATCTATCAGCTCAACCAGGGAAACGAAGATCGCCCTGATAGCGGTGAAGCGGCAACTTGGTCGTCGATGCGCGGCGATGAATTTCGGCCATAACTGGGGCGAACACACTGTTGCGGCGCTCAAGTTCGCCATGTTCCTGCAGCCACGCCGGCACGAGTTCGGCCAATTCGGCAAAGACGGCGGCCTCGTCCAGAGTGGTCAGACGGCCCTCCTCCATGACGATGCGACCGGCGACCATGACCCTCTCTATGGACGAGCCGTTTTCCGAGTAGACGAGATGCTTTGCGGCATCGTTGAACGGCAGGAAGGGATAGGACCGCAGGTTCAGCATCATCAGATCGGCGGATTTACCGACCTCCAACGAGCCGGTGACATGCTCGAGCATCGCCGTCTTCGCGCCACCGATCGTTGCCATGCGCAGGACCTCGTCGGCTGTGACCCATTTTTCGTAGTCTGGACCGGAAACGGAATGAATGAGACCGGCCACGCGCATGACATCGAAAATGCGCGCGGTGTCATTGGACGACACGCCGTCTGTCCCGAGACCCAACGTGACGCCCGCATCCAGCAGGCGTCTCACCGGCGCGATACCGGCGCCAAGCTTCTGGTTGGAAATGGCGTTATGAGCTACCGAGACGCCGGCATCACCCATCAGTGACATGTCTTCGTCGCTGACCCAGACCGAATGCGCGATCGTCGTGTTGCGCCGCAGAAGTTCCAGATCCTTCATATATGCGATGAGGCTCTTGCCGTGCAGTTCGTGGCCGGTGACCGCCTGCGTGCGGGTTTCCAGTATATGAGTATGAAACGGGACATGTTTTGCCACCGCCAGCTCCATGCAGGCCATCATAAGTTCCGGTGTGCAACGCTGCGGCGCAGACGGCGCGATCATGAAGTTCACGCGCCCCGCACGGCCATGCAGACCATCGAATGCGGATTTGCAGAAATCGACATAGGCGTCAGCCGTCATCGCAGGTCCGAAGTCGAGCAGATCCTGCAAGTCTGCCGGCATCACCTCGCGCGCGAACGGCAAGGCATCGAGCGTGTGAATGTTCATGGCCGCGCTGGAAACATTCGCGCGGATGCCTGCGTCTTCATAGGCTCGAAATACCGTACCGAGCCGGTCGAGATCATGGGCCGGCGGATCGAAGAAATCGTCGCAGAGAGTCGTGACACCGTTGCGTAGCGACTCCATCGCCAGTAACAGGCTTCGCAAATAGAGCAGCCGCTTGCCGATTGGGTCGTTCGCCAGAAGCGGATAGGCATAGAGAAGCCAGATTTCCAGCGGCATGCCCTCATAACGGCCACGGAAGAAGGTTTCGCTGGAGTGGGTATGGGCATTGACGAGACCCGGCATGACGAGCCGGTCGCGACCATCGATGATGCGAGCGCCATCGGGCGGAATGAGGTTGGGACCGATTGCGGCGATCAAACCGTCGCTCACCAGGATGTCTCCGGCGAACGGCTGCGTCCCATGGGCAGCATCGACCGCAAGGATCTTGGTGTTGCTGATCAAAATCTTGGTCATGGCGGTTCCCCTCTCCTATTGGTCCTTCAATTCGCCAAAGCTTCCCGCTGTCTTGGAACCGCTGAGCCGACCGGAAAGCCAGACGCCGAATACGGTGGCGAGATAGGGCAGCGCTTGCAGCAGGTCGTGCGGAACCTTATCTCCGAACATTAGCTGGGCGCGGATGCCAAGCGCGCCAGCAATGGCAAAGAAGAGTGCAGCCAACGTCGCGCCGACGGGATGGGCCGCTCCGAAGATGACGGCGGCAAACGCCATGAAACCACGCCCCGCCGTCATGCCTTGTGCGAAGAACTGCAGGCTTCCTGCCGCAAGCTCCGCTCCGCCAATGGCACACAGCACTCCGCCGATCGACAAGGCCAGGAGACGCATGCGCTGCGGTTGAATGCCAACACTTCGTGCGGCAAAGGGATGCTCGCCACTGGCCGCAAGTTGCAGACCGAAACGGCTGCGCCGCAGCAGAAGCCACATGGCGAAAACGACAAATGGCATTGCGGCAACGAAGATCGACAGCACACCGTAGGAACCGAACGCCGGTCCGAGCTTCGGTACGCCAAAGGGCGCCGTCACTGTCCCCTGGCTGCCGAAGATCGATTCCACCGCCAGCGCCGTGCCGCCGATACCGAGGCCGGTCAACCCAAGCCCGGCAATGATCGGATTGGCCTTCAGCTTCTCGATGACGAACCACAGGAGCATCGAGGCAGCCACACAAAACACAATGGCAATGAGGATCGCCAGCACAAAGGAGTGCGTCAACATGATGCCGAGAATGGTGGCGCAGGCACCGATGATCATCAGTCCCTCAAGGCCGAGGTTCCACACGCCTGCGCGTTGTGCGATGACCCCGGCAAGCGTCACGTAAACCAGTGGCGTACCGGAACGCAGAATGGCGATGATGATGTCATTCATTGCGGACGTCCTCCCAGACGCAGAAGCTTCTCGACGACGTTGGATCTAGCCGTGATGAAGAGCGCGATGGCGGCATTGATGATGTCGATCGCCGCAGCCGGCAGACCTGCCATGATCGGCAGGTAGAGCGCGGCGGATGCCAGGCCTCCGAAAAAGATCGAGACGACGGCCGTGCCGACCACCGAGAGATTGGCGACAAGCGCGATCAGGATCGCGGTGAAGCCGTGCGTCGGCAAGAATCCTGACGCGATACGGCCATTGGGACCCATCAGCTCGATCGTTCCGGCAAGGCCCGCCAGCGCACCGGAAATGATAAAGCTCGACAAGCCAAGCTGCCAGAGCTTCGCACCCTGCCAGCGCACCATCGTACCGTTTCGACCGGCAAGGCTTGCCAGCACGCCGAAGCTGGTGCGGTTGACGAGAAGCCACATTGCAACCCCGACAACGAGCGCGATGCCGATGATCGCCGGAGAGAGACCGAGCGAGTTGGAAATGCGATATGCCGCATCGATCGGACGGCTCGACGCCTGCTGACCGGTGCCCGACGGATCCTTGAGCGGACCCGATGTGACGTAAACCAGAAGCAGCCCTGCCATGAAGTTGCCCATCAGCGTGGTGATCACCTCGTCTGTGCCGGAACGCAGCTTCAGGAGACCCGGCCAGAGCGCCCAAAGCGCGCCACCCGCCATGCCGGCCAGAAAGATCAGCGGCACGACAATGATGGCAGGACCGCCACGCAAGGCCTCCGCCGCGAAGGCCGCGGAGATCGCTCCGACATAGAACTGCCCCTGTGCACCGATGTTGAAGAAGCCGGCGCGGAAGGAGATGCTGACGCCGACGGCCGTAATGAACAATGGCAGCGCCCATCTCAAACTTTGCTCGACAGCGCCGGGCCGCAAAAATGCGCCGTCGGCAACGGCGATCAGCATTTGCGGTGCGTTATAACCGGCAAACTGGAAGAGCACGGCGCAAAGGATCAGCGAGAGGGCCACAAAGACCAGGCTGCGGAAAATGACGACAAGCTTGTTCTTCATCGTTAGGCTCCAGCAGCGACGGATGTCGCGCCGACCATGGCCGCGCCGACAGACTGAATGTCGTATGGGCCGGTGAACTCACCGGCGATGCGGCCGGAAAGCATGACCACCACACGGTCGGAAATATCGAACAATTCGTCCAGGTCCGAAGAGATCAACAGGATCGCCGCTCCTTTGTCTCGCGCTTCGCGCAACGCTTTCCAGACGAAAGCCGTGGCGCCGATATCGAGCCCCCGCGTCGGCTGGGCGGCAATGATGAGCTTGGCGTCCACATCGATTTCACGGGCCAGAATGACCTTCTGAGCATTCCCGCCCGAGAGCGAGCCAGCATGCTGTGCGGAGGTGTGGTAGTGAACGCCCCAATTTTTCAGCGAACCGTCACAGAGCGCGCGGATGCGAGCGGGGTTGACGAATTTCAACAGGGATCCCTGCAGCAACTCGCGGGCGCTCCAGTTTTCCCAAAGGGAACTCGTCAGACTGAGGCCTTCCACATTGCGTTCGAACGGAATGATCCGCAGCCCTGCGCTTCGTCTCGCTGCCAGCGCCTTCGTCGTGACGTCCTGCCCAGCGAGCGCGATCGTGCCGCCCGACAGAGCCGCGAGGCTGGCAATCGCACGCACCAGCGTTTTCTGACCATTGCCCTCGACACCGGCGATGCCGACGATTTCACCGGGTTGGATGGACAGGCTCACATGGTCGAGCGGTGCCCCTTCGTCATCCGGAACGGTGGATACCGACTTCATCGTCAATACCGGCCGCTGGGCAGCGCTGGCGGAATTTCCACGGAGCTGGATGTCTCCCGGTTCGCCGACGCCAAGCAACGCGTCCCTGTCCTTTGTGCTCTGCGGACGCGCCGCATCGCCAACAATCAGCGCCGTCAGTTGTTCGGCCGTGAGACCGGCTTTTGGCAATGGGCCTTCGACGCGCCGACCACCGCGCAGCACGCTGATCGTGTCGGCTATGGCGAGGACCTCCCGGATCTTGTGAAGAATGAGAATGACGGTAACGCCGCGCTCCTTCAGCCTCTGCACGCGGGCGAAGAGCGTTTCGATCCCAGCGGGAGAGAGAACGGCCGTCGGTTCGTCGAGGATCAATACTTTCGCATCGGTGACAAGAGCGCGGGCGATCTCGATGCTCTGCTGGGTCTCGACCGGCAGATCGCGAATACGTCGCGAAAGATCGACCTGGATATCGAGGCTCTGCAAATGCGCCCGCCATTTCTGAGCCAGTGCCTTGCGCGAATAAATGCCTCCATGACCCGGCGCACCGAACTCCATCACTTCGGCAACCGTAAAGGATGGCGGCAGAGCAAAGCTCTGATGGACAAGTTCGACGCCCGCTTCGCGGCTGTCGCGCACATGGCCCGTGCGGATGACCCGCCCGGAGATTTCGACCTGCCCGGCGGTCGGCTGCACGAGGCCCGATGCAACACGGGCGAAGGTTGTTTTGCCAGCGCCATTCTGGCCGAGAACAGCATGGATGAGGCCTGCCTCGAATTCGATCGAAACGTCCGAAAGCGCGGTCACATCGCCATAGCGGACGGTTACGTCGCGGCATGCGAGCGCCGGCGGTGAGTGATTGGACATGAGAAGCTTCCCGACATGACTAAGCGGCTCCGGCGTATCGCCGGAGCCCAACATGCTCGAGCCGATTGCCTTCAGGCAACCGGCCAAACCGGCATTAAAGAGTGGTCTTGAACTCGACCTTGATGGAGCCGTCCAGAATGCCGGCGCGCACCTTGTCGACATCTTTCAGGGCCTCCTTTGCCTTCGCCGTCAGTTCCGCCGGGCCCTGCTCGGCAAATAGCGGCGAGGGAATGAAGTTGATGACATCGGTTCCAAGACCGGTGTGCTCGTGGGTGCCGCCCTTCCAGTCAGCTCCAAGCGCCTTGCTCACCTCGTTGTAGAGCGAGACACCATAGTCCAATCCGACGATCGAGATCACCGACTTCGGCCCGAGCACAAACTGCGCCGACGAGAGGCAGCTGACCATGCGGCCCTCTTTCTCGTTGGCTGCAGCGATGATGCCGCCGTCGGTGGCAGCTGCATCGGTCTGGATGTAGTCGATGCCATCGTTGAACATCTGCGTTGCAATTTCCTGGCCCTTGGCCGGGTCCTGGAACGAGCCGGCGAAGGCAGCCGTCACCGTGGCATTGGGGTTAACCGAATGGACGCCGGCCTTCAGCGCGTTGAAATCGGCATTGAGCGGTGGGATCGAGACGCCGCCGATAAAGCCGATCTTGCCGGTTTTCGACATCTTCGCGGCAAAGACACCGGAGAGATAGCAGCCGAGATAATAGTCATAAGAGACCGTGACGACGTTCGGGATTGCAGGCTCGAAGGGGTCGGCAAAAAGCTGGATCCATTTGGTGTTGGGATAGGATGGCGCGAGCGCCTTGAACGGCTCTGCGACTTCATTGAAGGTCGAGACGATAATGGAGGCGCCGGCATCGCCGAGCGTGCGGAAGACCGTCTCGTAAGTCGCGGGATCCTGTGCATAGACGGCGCGATAGGTGAACCCCTGCTCCGTCGACAGCTGCTTCAGCTTGGCGATCATGGCGTCGACCGGACCGTTGTCGCCGGCCGCCTGCGTATGAACAAGCGCGACGAGCCCGCCTGCAGCACGCGCAGCTTGCGGCATCAAGCCGGCAGCAAGGCCGAACGCGGCAGCGCCGACGCCTAACTGCAGGAAGGTGCGCCGATCGACGCCGCGCGAAAAATCGTTGTCGCTTCTTGAGTTTTTCATGTCTTCAGTTCCCTCTTTTGTATTTATGTGCAGTCTAGTCTGCCAATTCGCCTAGATGGCCGGCGAATAAGGTGCCGGGTTCATGATCATCACATCCTGCTTCTGGATCGCATCGAGCGCCCAGACGCCGGAGATGAAGGATTGCCACTCCGGATCGGCATACATGGCCTGGCGACGCGCTTCGCGGTCGGCAAGGCTGTCATAGGCCCACATCAGCACGGTGGTGTGCAGCGTCCCGATCTCGGAGACGTAAAGCCCGACGAAACGGTTGAGATGGCGCTTCTGGATCGGCAGACCCTCGGCTTCATACTTCTTCATCCATTTGTCGACCGTGCCCGGCTTGAACGTATAGGTGCGGTGTTCGAGGATCATTGTTTATTCCCTTCAAGCATTCAGGATGAACTCGGCGCACTTTTCGCCGATCATGATGGCGGGCGCGTTGGTGTTGCCGCTCGAAATGATCGGCATGATCGAGGCGTCGGCCACTCGCAAGCCATCGATGCCGTGCACCTTGAGCTTGGCATCGACGACAGCCATCGGATCGTTGCCCATCTTGGCGGTACCAACGGGATGGAAGGTGGTCATAGCGGTGGCGCGAAGCCATGCCGTCAGCTCGGCATCGTCTTTCGCGGTTGGGCCGGGCGCCAGCTCAAGCCCGCGATAACCATCGAATGCCTTCTGGTTGACGATATCGCGCGTCAGCCTGATGGCGTCGATCATGGTGCGGATATCGAATTCGTCGCGCAGATAGTTGGCGAGAATCTTGGGCTTGTCCGTCGGATTGGTCGACCGCAACGTGATCTCGCCACGGCTGACCGGATTGACCGGGCCGACGCGAATGGTGAAGCCATGATTGGCCTCGACGCGCTGCTTCTTGCGAAACGGATTGGGGAAATGCAGGTTGGCCGTCTTTTCGAGCGCCGGCATGAAATGAAGCTGGATATCGGGCGCCACCAGCCCATCATTGGAACGGACGAATGCGCCCGCCTCGTAGGGAAAGGTGGTGGTGATGCCTTCGCCGAACAGCATGCCCTGCGCAACTGCGGGGATCAGCTTGTCGGCACGAAGATCGCCGAAGAGTGTTATGGGTTCGCGGCACTCCCAGCTCATCACGCAGTCGACATGGTCCTGAAGGTTCTTGCCGACACCGGGAAGATCAAGAACCGGCTTGATCCCGATCGCCTTCAATTCATCCGCCGGGCCGATCCCCGACAGGAGGAGTGCCTTGGGCGTGTTGACGACCCCCGCCGATAATACGATCTCGCCAGCGGAACGCGCCACCGATACGTTTCCAGCCTTCAGATATTCGACGCCGGTCGCACGGCCATTCTCGATCAGCAGTCGAGTCGTTTCCGCCTCCGTGATCACCGTGAGGTTGGGACGGTGCATAGCCGGACGAAGGAAGGCCCAGGATGTTGACCAGCGCTTGCCCTTTCGGATGGTGAAATCGTATCGGCCGAAACCTTCCTGCGTCTCGCCGTTGAAATCGTCATTCAAAGGGTAGCCTGCCTGCTGGCCGGCTTCACAAAACACATCCATTAGCGGATTGTGTCCGCGCGCACGGCAGACCGTCAGTTCTCCGTCGTCGCCGTGAAACGCCCCATGGCGTTGCACATGGAATTCCGAACGGCGAAAGGCGGGCAGAACCTCATCGTAAGACCAGCCGGGCAAGCCGAACTGCGACCAGCGGTCATAATCGTGGCGATTGCCGCGCACGTAGATCATGCCGTTGATCGTCGACGTGCCGCCGAGAACCTTGCCGCGCGGCCAGTAAAGCGAGCGGTTATTGAGAAAGGGCTCCGGCTCGGTGTGATAATGCCAGTTGTAGATGCCGGAATGAAACAGTTTGCCCATCAGCATCGGCAGACGAAACAGCGGATTTCGATCCTTGCCGCCAGCCTCCAGCAGAAGGACGCGATTCTGGGGATTTTTCGACAGGCGATTGGCGAGTACGCAGCCGGCGGAGCCGGCGCCTACAATGATGTAATCATATTCGGATGAAATGCTCATAATTTACCATGCGACAGGGCTCGCGCCCCTCGCCTCAAGATAGGAATTGCAAAGAAGAAATGGATTTTCGCGGCCAAGCACGCGCTCTGCGAAGGCAGGATGATCACGCAGAACCAAAGCATAGCTACCGTGCTCGCCTTCGCTGAGGCCGGCTGCCGCGAAGAGGTCGGCTGCCGCATCGCCAAATCCGATAAAGACCATCGACTGATCGCGCTCACGCAAGGTGGCAATCACCTTGAGCATCAACGGCCGCCAGAAAGGCAGATGTCCCCTCGCCTGATGCGGATCTATATCGACCTTGAAACGCGAGAGCGTCAGCGATGCATTGAGCAGGAGCACACCCTGGCGAACCCAACGGTCGCCGATCGCGCTTGGCCCCTCGAAACCGAGAGCCGGATCGCAGAGTATCTGCCGAACGTACGGCCAGTGCTCGAAGCTTTCCGAAAGGCCCCGGTTGCCGGTCCGCGCCGCGGCGATGAGCTGCATATAGGCTCGGATGCTCTTCGAGAACATCTTGTCGAGTTCGTTCCATGACGCAAGGTTACCCGCCTCGAATGCGCGGCCCGTAGCAAAGCCCGGCTCGGGATACGGATCCTGCCCGAGGATCACGCAACGCACATCCTGTGGCGCGATGCAATCGAAGGCTGCGAGCGCATGCGCGCCTTTCGGCTGCCCAGGAAAATGGCGTCCGCGGCGCACCGGAAAGATCGGCTCCCAGGCCTCGAATTCCAGATCCGCGTCGACGCGGTCAAAGTCGTCGCCGATATCGCCGAGGGCTGCACGCCAGTCGGACGGCAGATCCGCCTCCCAACCGGCAAGTGTTTCCGCCATCGCATCTCGTAAAGTCATTGGCACGAAATCGTCTCCCCGCGTTTTCGCTTGTTGAGTGGAGACTAGACAAAACCTGACCAAAGTGTCAACTTACTATACATAGAAAAATGACGACTTGGTCAGCTTTTCCTGATCATACCGTCAACTTTTTTGGACGAACGCCAAAGCCCGCTTTTCAGTGGAAAAGCGGGCTTTGGCGACCGAGCGCTGTTGCCATTTTCAAGCGTCGGTTCAAAGCATAAAACATTAGAGGACGGAGCGGGCATGCCACGGGAACATAAGGATCCGGAAGAAAAAATCCGCGAACGCAACATTAGGCTGATCATCAAGGCTGGGATCGAGATTTTCTCGCGAAAAGGCTATGATGGCACTCGGATCGCCGAAATTGCCGAGGCATCCGGCTTGCCCAAGGCGAATGTCTACTATTATTTTTCGTCGAAAGAGCAGATCTACACAGCCATCATCGAGCACTTGCTTGAAGGATGGGACAATGCGCTGAAATACATAACGGCGGACCGGGAACCGGCGGATGCTTTTCGTCTCTATATCCGCGCCAAGCTCGATTACACTCGAAAAAACATTGCAGAGAGCCGTCTCTTCGCCAGCGAAATCATTCAGGGTGCTCGCTTCCTGAAGAAGAAGGATCGCCAGCACATCCGCGATGTCACCGACAAACATGTCGCCGTGGTGGAGGGCTGGATCGCCGAAGGCAAGATCTTGCCCGTCGATCCCCGGCACCTGTTCATCATGCTATGGGCCTCGACGCAATTCTATGCCGACTTCGAGCCGATCGCTGCCGACGGGCTGAAAAAATCCCGATTGAAGGTTGAGGATTACGAGATGGCGGCGAAGACTATCGCTGAAACCGTGTTGCGGGGCGTCTTGCCACATGCGTGAACGGCCATTCTAGAACAGCCGCATCAAGGCAGATTTGGTCAGGCGCCGGGATGGCTCGTCGGCGAAGCGCCAAAGCAGATATGAAATGCATATCAGGAGCAGAACAGTTGCGGTGACGACCGCTTCCGGCGAAGCTGCCGATCCGACTTTATTGAAGATCACATAGCCAATATGCTGATGCAGGAGATAGAGGGGGTAGCTAACACCACCGAGCGCAAGCATCACCCCTGCGGGCAAAAGCGATCGCTGCCGCCTTATCGCCAGTGCAATGATTGCGACGATGGCGAGGCAGGAGAGACTGACCACAAGATCACTATAGCTGGTTCCATAATTGACGCGATTCCATTGCGTCAGCTCCATCGATTGATAGATCGCAACCATGACCGATAGAACAAGCAGGACGACATTGCGGGTGCGATACCCCTCTCGGAATATCATATAGAGAACCAGGCCGGCGCAAAAGAACCCGCTTTCATCGGTCAGAAAGAGATGGCGCATCAAGACAATGCCGAAAAACACCCGGTCGACGACGGAAATCAGAAGCCAGCCTAGAATAATGACCGGATACGCCTCACGCTTGAAACGGCCGAGCATCATCAACGCGAAAACCCAGCCGTAGAAGACGATTTCGTAGGAAATCGACCAATACGAGCTATCCATGAGCTGCTGCCCCAACAGCTCCGGCTTGACGATCAAATTGGCTGCCCATTGAAAGGTCGTCGCATTGAGATGCGGCGCCCCGTAACCTACGACGATCAGGAAAGTTACCGTCATGCACAATACGAACATCGGATAGATGCGTGCGAAACGGGCGATCCCGAATTGTAGAGGCGTTCGTCCCTCCGCTGAATAAGCGATGACAAAGCCGCTTATCACGAAGAACATCTGCACGCCCAGATATCCATATTTCAGAAGCCATTCCCAGGCCGTAAGCGACATCTCCGTCACCCCGAGCGTGCGCCCTCGAAATCCGAAGTGAAAGAGCACGACAGCAAGTGCCGCCAGCAACCTCAGTTCATCAAGCACCCCGACGCGAGCGCCGTGAGCGACATGTTGCTGCTGCGACATAGCGATGTCCAAATCGTTTTGTGAACCCGATGGCCAAGACAATCCTAAGCTTCACCAGCCCTACACTCAACCACGAGTCGGAACAAGAACCGTGCCGCACCTGCGGCCCCTTCTCTGAACCGCATACAACCATTGTGCGATTTTCCATTCTTCGTTGTATGGACTAAGCCAATGACGTTCAGGTTCTGGAAAAACGGACCCTGTCGTCGTCGATTTCGCAGCACCCAGTTCGGAAGTTGGGTCTCCGCGGGGTGTCGTTCCTACCTCATTGTGGTTGCCGACGAGCGATGCCGCTCGTCGAGCAGAGAGTTAAGCCATTACGCCGCGGTCTGGTGTGATTGCCGATCGAAGATTTCAGTCACTTTCCGGGCAATTGCCTTGCCGAGCGTCACGTTTGTGTCCGCCGAGAAATGGATCCCGTCCACTCCGTCAGTCGAGACGAACGCACCGGCATCGAGGAAATCGACCTTCAGGAAGGACGCCAAGGCGCTATAGTGTTTGGCGAGTTCTTGCGATTTCTCGTATCCGCCCTCGAACATGCCGTCGAACCACAGATCTGGCATGGGTGCCAATGGCGGCGGAGCGACAATAAGCAGCTTGGGAGCAGGATAGGGGGTGCCGACACCACCCGCCGATGTCAAAACCTGCCCGGCGAGCTTGCCCATCCCGTTGGCGATTTCATAGGGCGTTCTTCGGAAATAGGACTTGGTGTCGTTCGTTCCGAGAAACAGAATGACAAGGTCGAGCGGAAGGTGGCTCGCAAGAGCGGAAGGAAGATAAGCGCTTCCGTTCAGCCGAGGGTCGTTTGGATCGTCGACATTGGTCGTGCGCGCACTCAACCCCTCTTCGATGATGCTGTAACCCTCACCGAGTTCGCCCGCCATCGCGCCGGTCCAACGCTGCTCGAAAGGATATCTCAGCGTCGGCGACGATTGTTCGACGGGGATCCAGCCCCAGGTCAGCGAGTCTCCGAAACATAAAATGGATCGTTTGTCTGCCATTGCTTCCTCTTTTGATCATTAGGATTTGGGTCCGCGCGTCTTGAGGCCGTAGAAGATGGCCGCGAGCAGGATGATAAGACCTTGGGCGACCAGCTTGCCTGGTTCGCCAACTCCGAACATCGTCATGACGACGAACAGAAATGCGAAGCACAGGACGCCGAAAAAGGGTCCCCAAACGCCGCCTTCGCCTCTGCCGAAAACCACACCGCCGAGGATGGTGGCCGCCACGGACAGGATCGGCAGGTCCAATCCAACGCGCACGCTGCCGACGGCAATCGAAGCTGTTTGAACGAGGGCTGCGATCCCGGCGATCAAGCCTGCGATCGCATGGGCCGCAATGACCGTTCTCTCCACTGGTACGCCGGAGAAGTGGGCGGCCTCGACGCTCTCGCCTACGGATGCCACGAACCGCCCGAAAACCGTCCACGCCAGAGCCAGAGACATCACTCCCGTGATGCCGATCCAGAAGAGGACCGGCGTCGGAATGGACAGAAAGCGGGTATTGAAAATTTCACCGAAGAGGGTCGGCACGTCTCCGGGCGGTTTGCCACTCGAAAGATATTGGACCAGGCCGATCAGCACAATGTTGAGCGCGAGGGTCACGATCACCGCCGAGACGCGCCGGATCGCGATCATGAAGCCGTTGAAAAGCCCAATCCCCAGCCCGATCGCAAGCGCCAATACGACGAAGAAGGATAGCGAGGCTCCTGGGAACATGCCCGACGAGATGCAGTAGTTGACGAGCAGGATGACACCACCGCCGGAGAGGTCGATCGACTTGACGCGCATCACCAGGAGTTGGCCGAGCACCAATATTCCGAGCGGAACCACCTGGCGGAGGAACACGCCTATGACATTGACGTTCAACATCTGCGGTCTGGCGAACCAGAGGACCGCAATGAGGATCACGAACAGATAATAGGCCGGCGGGATCCTTGCGAACCGCTGCGCCAGGGGCGACGAAACGAGAGCCGACATCAGAGGCCAATCCTTCTGCGAGACTGCAGCGCGACCACCAGCATGAGCAGGCATCCCTTGATCGCGGTCTGGACAAATGGGGTGACATTGAGAAGATTCATGCCGTTGGACAGAAGCGCAAGGATGGCAACGCCGACGACCGTTCCCTGCAGGCTACCAACCCCACCAGAAAGCTGGGTACCGCCGATGGCCACGGCCGTGATCGCATCAAGCTCGAACAATAGCCCGACATTGGGATCGCCGGACACGATGCGTCCTGCGAGGAAAATACCGGCTGCGCAGGCAAACAAGGAACTGGCAACATAGGCGAGCATGATGTTTCGCCTGGCCGGAATGCCAAAGTTGCGGGCAGCGTCATCCATCCCCGCTGCGGCACCGCCACCGATGGCGAAGAGATGGACGCCATACCGGGTGCCGTAAAGAAGCTTCCACGCGATAATGAGCGTGATAGCGCCCCAAATGAGCGGCATCTGGATGCCGAATAGACTTCCCTCGACTGACCATCGGACGACATCGGGCACCGTTCCGCCGGAAACGGGCCGCAGAACGCGTGTAACGCCAAGCACGATGTACTGCATCGACAGCGTCGCAATGATCGGATGCACGTTGAGGCGGGTGACACACATTCCATTCAGAAGGCCGATCAGCGCTGCAAGCAGCAATGCGGCAGGAATAACCACATAGGATGGCCCTCCGAACGCCAGAATCGCGGTTGTAAAACTGATCACGGAACCGACCGACAGATCGAGACCGCCGATCAACACGACCAGCATCTGGCCAATCGCGGTGATCAGCAGCGGCATCGCCTGCGCCACGAGATTGAGCGCGTTGCCACTTGTGGCAAACTGGTCGGTTGAGAAGGCCAGCCAGCATGCGATTGCCGATGCGAGCACAGCGGGCAAGAGCCAGAGCCCCTGGCGATGGCCACGGCTGCCGAAAAGTCTGATCAGGCGCGAGTTGACTGTAAGGTTCATTTCTATCTCCTCCCGTTCATGCGCCGAGCGCAGCGTCGAGAATGCCGTGTTCTGTGGCGTCCGCGGCCGACATCTCGGCAACGACGGTATTGCCGTGCACGACGCAGATGCGGTCGCAAAGGCCGATGAGTTCAAGTGTCTCGCGCGAAAGAACGAGTACCGCTCCGCCCCGGTTGGCAAATTCGCGAAGCAATTTATAGATTTCGGACTTCGCGCCGATATCGACGCCGCGTGTCGGCTCTTCGATCAGCAGGACATCCATTTTGGCGGCGAGATATCGCCCTAGAAGCACCTTCTGTTGATTGCCGCCCGACAAAGATCCAACGTTGGCACCGGGACCTGCCGACTTGATATTCATGCCACGCATCATTGCCGCGACGACGTCCTTGTAGGACCGCACGATCAAGAACTCGTTGCGGGCGGCATGAAGCGACATCGAGAGATTGTGTTCGATGGGAAGTCCGAGGAAGAGCCCCTCGTCCTTTCTGTCTTCAGGAACGAACCCTACTCCGATCCTCTGCATTGTCCTTATGCTTCGCTTCGCACGCATCGGCAGACGGATCTGATGCCCCCCTATGACGGCATTGCCCCCCGAAGGCTGGTACTCCCCCACCAATGATCGCAGGATCTTCTGCTGCCCTTGGCCCTCGAGGCCGGCAAGCGCAACGATCTCTCCCTTGCAAACCGACAGCGAGAAAGGTTTCGAGCACGTATCGATCTTGACGTTGGCAAGCTCGATGGCGACTTCGCCCGTCACTTGCGTGCGGCGCGGAAACAGATCGCTCAGTTCTCGACCGACCATCATTGAGATCAGCGAGGACGGCGTCATCTCCGACAGAGGTCGTGTGCCGACAAATCGGCCATCCTTCAGGATCGTGACGGTGTCGCAGATGTTGAAGATCTCATCCATGCGATGCGAGATGTAGACAATCGCCTTTCCCTGGTCTCGAAGCGCCCGAAGGTGCCTGTTGAGGATCTCGACATCCGCCGCGTTCAGCGCTGCAGTCGGTTCATCAAGAATGAAGATGTCGGCTTCGGCGTCGATACCGTGCGCGATCTCGACGAATTGCCGCTGCGCAATGGAGAGCTCGGAAACCAGCATATTCGGATCGAGGTCAAGACCAAGCCGTGCAAGTGCGTCACGTGTCTCGCCTCTCATCCCCCGCCGATCGATTCCGCCGAAACGCGTTCTTGGTTCCCGACCCAGAAACATGTTTTCGGCGATCGACATATTCGGCAGCAGTGAAAGCTCTTGAAAGACGGTCGATATCCCGAATTCGAGCGCCGCGCGCGGGTTCGAGAACGAGATTCTATGACCATTCTTGAAGATGTCACCGCTATCCGGCTGATGAACGCCGGCAAGGATCTTCATCAAGGTGGATTTACCGGCTCCGTTCTCGCCCATCAGCGCATGGACAGTTCCCGGCATCAGTGTAAGCGAGACTTCGCGAAGAGCATGGCTTCCGCCAAACGTCTTCGAGATCCGCGACATTTCAATGAGATTTTGCATCATTCGCATCCGATGTGAAGTCGCCGGGAGCCTGGGCAGAACTCCCGGCGGACGGGCTCACTTCTTTCCGTAGAACTGCTTCAGCTGATCTTCGGAAAGTTCGGACGGCCACCAGACGTTGGCGGAAAGATCGTCGCGGTAGTATTTCTTCGCCTTGTCGACGTCCCAGCCGGGTGGGTTATAGGCATAGTGCTTCTTGAGCTCCTTGCCCTCCAGAAGAGCTACGGCCGCCCTGACGCCAGCAGCACCTTGAGCGGGACTGTATTCGGAGGAAACCGACTTGAACCCGTCCTTGATCCATTGACCGAAGAAACCGTTATTGCCCTCGCCCGAGATCGGCGGGATCGGCGCTCCGAACTGCTTGAAGACGTCGACGCATGCGCGCGTCATGTCGGCACCCGAGGACCAGATGCCGTCGACATTGGGATTGCTGAGATAGAGGGTCTCGCAGACCTTCTTCGCTTTATCATACTGCCAGTCGCCGTTTTCCTCGGCAGCGATCTTGATTTCCGTCCCCTTCAAGGACTGAAGAAGGCCGTTATAGCGATTGGTGTCTTCCGGGTGACCGGCCAAGCCGCGAAGAACCCAGATATTGCCCTTGCCTTTCAGTTCCTTGACCAGGAAGTCCCCCATGACCTTGCCGAAGTGTTCGGCTCCACCCTGGATCTCGGTCGTGTAGGCATCGCTCTCGATGCGGCCGGTGTGGAGAATGACGGGAATCCCCGCCTTGACCGCCTTCTCGATGCTGGCGTCTGCCGAAGTCGACGTGACCGGCTGCACGATAATGGCGTCGACTTTCTGTGCGATGAGATCTTCGATATCGGCGACCTGTTTCTTCTGGTCGAAGCCGGCGTCGAGAAGGATAAACTTACTGATGCGCTTGTCCCGCGCGGCGGCGGCCTCAGCCTCGTGCGCGACCTGAACGGTCCAGGTGTTGGCATTGACGCCGAAGCTGCTCATGCCAATGACCCAGGGGGCGTCTTTCTTGTACTTGCCTGGCTCGATTGAGGGATTGTTTTCGGCAGGCGTCGTGACGCCGTCGAGCAGGTTCACCTCCTGTGCCCGCAGCGGCATGGCGCTGAGGGACGATGCGATCATCAGGGAAAGGGTAAGTCTCTTCAACAAACTGCTCATTAGCTCCTCCATGGCAGATATCGGCGATCGACAGACAAAACCCTCCATCGCGGGGAAAGACCGCCCCGCGCTAATTATTCATGTTGTCTGATCAATTCCTCCGTGGCGGCAACAAACACCGAGATTCTGATCCTGTCAATAGTTATTCAAGTTGAATGAATAATCGATCTGATGTTGCCAACGCGACCATCTAGGTGCAAAAGAAGCCATGTCGGCAGGCATGGAGGAGCGATAGGTGCGTACTGTTCTCTGCTTCGGGGATTCGAATACACACGGGCAGATACCTGGCGGAACGCCGCTGGATCGCTATCCGGTTGATGAGCGCTGGCCGGGTATTCTTAAAACCGCGCTCGGCGACGGATGGCATGTCATCGAGGAAGGACTGAGCGGCAGGACCACCGTTCATAGCGATCCGATCGAAGGCGCACACAAGAATGGCAGAACCTACCTGAAGCCCTGCCTCCAGAGCCATGCGCCCATCGATCTTGTGATCCTCATGCTGGGCACCAACGATCTGAAGGCGCGCTTTCACATGCCGCCGTCCGAAGTCGCGATGGGCATGGGCTGCCTCGTGCATGACATCCGGGAATTAGCGCCGGGACCGAACGGTCACGATCCGGAAATCATGATCGTCTCCCCTCCTCCGATGCTGGATGACATCAAGGAATGGGAATCGATCTTTTCAGGTGCACAGGAAAAATCGAGGAAACTGGCTTTGGAATTCGAAGTCATGGCCGATTCTCTCGAAGTTCACTTTTTCGATGCCGGAGCGGTCTGCAAATGCGCGCCGCAGGACGGCTTCCATATCGACGGCGAAGCGCATCGCCTGCTGGGCGAGGCCCTCGCCCAGGAAGTGCTGTCCATCGGCTGGGCCGAGCTGCATTCCGCGCCCAAGTCCTCCAAAGGAAGATAACTTTGCCCGACATGCGTTTTGCCCCTCCTAATCCCTTGCGCATCGCCGATCGCGCAAGCGGCCTCAACGCTCTCAGCGTGCGGAGCTACAACGAACGGCTTGTCCTCTCCCTCCTCTTGCAGAACGAGACGACGACCCGCCTCGAGATCGGCGAGAAGACCGGGCTATCCGCACAGACGATTTCGGTAATCGTGCGGTCTCTCGAACAAGAAGGCTTGGTCATGAAGGGAGAAGCGCAGAAGGGCCGCGTAGGACCGCCGACGACACCCTTGATGCTCAATCCTGATGGCGCCTACTCAGTCGGTGTCAGTGTAGGGCACCAGAATACGCATGTGGTGCTGGTCGATTTCGTCGGTAACATCAGGTTCAGCTCCTCCCTGCCCCACAGGAAAATCGGCGAGTTCGACGATCTGGAGGGTGCAACCCACGAGGTGATGAAGGCGATCAATAGCCTGCCGCCGCGAATACAGGAAAGAATTGCCGGTATTGGCGTTGCCATTCCCGCACCGAAAGAAAGCCGCATTTCCACCAATGAGGAGCTTCATCGACGGTTGGAGGCAGACTTGGGTCTGCCGGTTTACGTCCAGAACGACATCGCCGCCGCAGCGGCCGGCGAGAGCCTTTTCGGCGTCGCCAAACCTTTGCAGGACTTCCTGTTCTTTTACCTCGGTGCGCGGCTGCATAGCCGTCTCATACTTAACCACCAGATTTATAACGGCAATTCTCCCGTCAGCCACGATGTTGGCGTATCGGCACTTGAACGGTCTCTGGTGACGGAGCCGGAACTTGCGAAGTCAATCTGGAATCGTCAAGAGAATTGGCCCGACCTCGGCGCCGCCGGCCAACAGTGGCTTCAATCCTGTGCGGAAACGCTCGTTGGCTCGATTGAATCTCTATCGCAGTTCATCGAAATCAGGACGGTGATCCTGTCGTCCTTCATCCCCGCCGAGGTCTGTTCGGAGCTTGCATTGGCGGTCGAAAGGAAGCTGCCCTTCGTTCAGGCGCTTGTCGGCAGAGCCTCAAGCGTACCCAAGGCCGTCGGCGCTGCCAGCCTGCCATTCAGCTCCAGATTCATGGTGGAATGAACTCTTGCGGAGATATTTCGGGGGAGGATGAATGCTCGCCTGGCTATCATTGAACGCGATGGACATCGCTTGAATCCAGGCGGCTGGTTCTTTTCCAGCCTTAGGCTGCACTGCCTGGGGCAAGGTCAAATGCGGCACCTAGGCCGCATGACCGCTCCAGAAACCTTCATGAGGCTTCTGGAAAGTTACTATTGGCGGGCTTGCGGTCGTGGAGGAGGTTTCTCCCCTTCCGCTTCAAAGTCCGCACAATCCGATCGTTTGACTGGCCGATCGTTTGACTGGAAAACGCGCGCCTTGGCTTAGTTGCCGCGGCCGTTGACTGCATAAGCGATGTGCGAACGGGAAATGCCAAGGTCGGCAAGTGCATGATCGTCCAGTGCGGAAAGTTCGCGGATTGCTCTGCGAGCCTCAGTAAAACGTTTAATCTTCTCAATAACTCTCATCTCAGTCTCCTTTGTTTCTGAGCGCTAAATAAGCATTTACCCGCCTAAATAAAACGCACATGCCTGCAAGAGAGGCATGTCGCTTTTGCACGGCTCGCTAAACGATTTGGAAACCAACCAGGGGGAGGCAAAAACCCTGCGGCACTTATAACTGCCGGTACAAGCTATCGATCGCAGGTCATGAGGTCGAGGACTTCATCGAGGGCAGGCATGGCGAGCCCTGCGCCCTTGCGTGTAACGGCAACTGCGCCGAAGGCGTTGGCAAGCCGGCAGCAATAGCCACCGCTTAACTCCGTGATGCGCCCATGAATATGGCCGGCGGCAAAGGCATCACCCGCGCCAACGGTATCCACAACGTCGACGCAAAACCAGGGCGCACTGTCCCGGATATTCCGCTGATATAACAGGGACGCTGTGCTATTTCCTTTGATTGCCACCCGGTCGACGCCCCGCTCCAGAAGAACAGCAACCAAGTCGTCCAGCGTCGCGTCAACCGGCTCACCAAGAAGTCGCGGCAGATCGCTGTCGGCGAGCATGATCGTGTCCAGGCTCGCCAGCACCGGCCGGACCTTGTCCCCCAGGGCATCGACCACACCGCCCGGAATATCGAGTGTGACGGGAATGCCCTTGCGCACCGCAATATCGATCGCACGCATCGCCGCACCCGCCTGCCGTGGCTGCAAGAATGCATAACCGGAGAGATGGAGCAGTGCAGCGCCTGCCAACGCCGCCTCGTCGACCATATCTGCGGACAATTGCGCGTTGGCGCCGCGATAGGCGAACATCGTCCTCTCGCCTGTCGCACTGACTGCAACAATGTTCAACTGGGTCGGCTCGCTCGGATCCTGGCCGATCCAGCGCGTCGCCACGCCGGTAGCCTGCAACTCCATGAGTGCGTGTCTTCCCCATGCATCCTGACCGACCTGCCCGATCAGGCGGCATTCATGCCCTGCGCGCGCCAGGGCAATCGCCGTGTTGGTCGCGGAGCCGCCGATCGCCACCGTCTGATGGGTGGCGATCGCCTCTCCGCCTTCGCCCGGATAGATGGGGATATCGAGTACCAGATCGATATTGATATCGCCGAGTAGGGCTATGACTGCCATTCCAGTTCGCCTCAGAGATCGATATGCATCTGCTCGATGGCCTGATCGACATCGGCGATGATGTCGTCGATATGCTCGATGCCGACAGAGAAGCGCACCAGGCCGTCAACCACACCCATAGCTTCGCGCTCCTGGCTTGGAATGTCCAGGAAGGCCATTGTGGCTGGAACTTGCGTCGTCGTACGCAAGCCGCCGAGGCTGGCGGCGAACGAGCACAGTTTCAGGCGCTTGAGCAGATGCACGCCGAAATCTTCGTTGTCGACCTGGAAAGACAGCATCGCGCCACCGCCGCGCAGTTGCTCGCTCGCCGATGCGTAGTTCGGATGCGATGGTAGGCCGGGGTAGAAGACGCGCTTGACGCGGGGATGCGCCTCCAGATGCTTGGCAAGCGCCAGCGCATTGGCGCACTGCTTTTCAAGGCGAAGCGCCAGCGTCTGCGCCCCACGCAGAAGCAGCCAGGCGTTGAAGGGCGAAAGCGGAGCGCCAAGCTTGTTCAGCGTATTCCAGCGTACATCCTCCAGCCAGTCCGCCGGCAGGATATCGGATTTCAGCGTAATGACGCCACCAACAGCGTCGTTGTGGCCGCCAATGAACTTGGTGGCGCTTTCGACAACGACATCAACGCCGAAATCATGCGGACGGCAAACCGCGGGCGACGCAAAGGTGTTGTCGCAGATGACGACGATGCCGCGGCTGTGGGCGAGTTCCACCAGCTTGCGCAGCGGCGGCACCTTCATCGTCGGATTGGCGATTGCTTCGACATAGAGCACCTTCGTCTCGTCGGTGAAGGCGTTCTCGACAGCGCGTACATCCGAGCAATCGACAAGCGTGACCTTGAGACCGAAATCCTGGGCACGATGATCGAAGAACTCATGCGTGCTGGAATAGGTCGTCAGATCCGCCACGATATGATCGCCGGCCTTCAAAATCCCGAACAGCGCGTGCGAAATCGCCGCCATGCCGGAAGCCGTTGCAAGGCAGCCCGTGCCGCCGGTCAAGGTCGCAATATGTTCCTCGAGCTTGTATTCCGTCGGGTTGCCGCAGCGGGAATAGATATTCACTTCCTTGCGCGCACCGGCCACGATCTGGTCGTAGATATCGCCGCCATATTGGAAATTCGCCGACATGTAGATCGGATAGCTGATCGACTGCGAATGCTCTTCCGGCTCGTAGAAGACGGCTTGGCTGGCGAAATCGAGATTTTTGGACGACATGGCATTTCTCCTGGGAAAATCGGACCTGTGGGTCATTCTTTCACGGCGCCTCCGATGAGCGCGGCCGTGATCTGGCGTTCAAAGAAGATGAAGAGGATGAGCGGCGCCACCGCGGCGATCAGGATCGCAGCCAGCATCACCGGGTAGTTGGTAATGTGCTCGCCGACGAAATCCGTCAGGCCGACGGGCAGCGTCTTGCGAGAGGGGTTGTTGATGAAGACCATCGGGAACAGGAAATCGTTCCAGACCCAGATCATGTTGACGATACCGGCCGTGAACATGGCCGGGCGGGCGATCGGCAGTGCAATCTTGTAGAAGATGCGCCATTCGGATGCGCCGTCGACGCGACTTGCATCGAAAAGCTCTCGCGGCAGCGTGTTGAAGAACGCCTGCATGATGAAGATTGAAACGGGTATGTTGAACGCGGCAGTCGGCAGGATGACACCGAGATGCGTGTCCAGCAGCCCGACGCTGCGCAGCATGACGACCAACGGAACCAGCGCCACATAGGCGGGGATCGCCATCGCCGCTGTCAACGATAGCTCCACGACCGGCATCCAGCGTGGCCGGTAGATGGCCAGCGCATAGCCGGCCAGCGTCGAGACAAACACCGTGATCAATGTCGCCCCCACCATGATGATCAGCGAATTGATCGCATAGCCACCCAGCGCGCCGCCGCTCCAGGCACCAACATAGGCATCGAAATTCAGGCTTGTCGGAAATGACCAGACGGAGCGCATGAACTCCCTGTTGGTCTTGAAGGTGCTGTAGATCATCCAGATGAAGGGAAAGATCACGAGCAGGACATGCAGCGTCAGGACGACAAGCACGATCGTGTTCGTCAGGCTCCAGCGGCGAACGGCGGTACTCATGCGTCCCCCTTACGCTTGAGGAACCGGAAGACGATCCAGGCAGCCAGCGCCGTCAACACCATCTGGACGAAGCCGATGGTGGCAGCGTAGCCCATCTGGAAACTGCTGAAGCCCACTTTGTAGAGGTAGGTGGAAACCACCTCGCTGGCATGGCTCGGGCCGCCGTTGGTCAGCACGAACACCAGGGAAAAGGTCTTCAGCGAGCCGATGATGGCAAGCAGCGAATTGGCGCGGACGGCATCCCAAACCATCGGGATTGTGATGGAGAAAAATTTGCGGAACTCTCCGGCACCGTCGATCTCGGCGGCTTCGTAGACGCTTTCCGGTACGCTGCGTACTGCTGATGTGAACAGAAGAACGTAGAGCCCGAGATAGGTGAAGCTCATGACGACCACGACTGCAAGGAAGGCCGTGTCGGATTCACCCAGCCAGCCGCGCTTCAAACTATCCAGACCGGCGAACTTCAAGGCGGCGTTCACGAGCCCGAAATAAGGATTGTACATGAACCTCCACAGGAGGCCGATGCAGATCTCGCTCACCATGACCGGCACGAGATAGAAGAAAAGAAAGATGCGACTGAAAGCCGGGACAACCCGTACCAGGCAATAGGCGATCGCCAGTGCCAGGAACACCTGGAAGACGATAGCCGAGAGCGCCACGAACAGGTTGCGTCCCAAGGATGCCCAGAAGACGGGATCTGCCATGAGGCGCAACAGGTTTCCGGCACCGACGTATATGGGAGCAGAAGCCCCATCCCACTGGAACATCGACAACCAGCCGGCATAGGCCACCGGATAGGCGACGAAGGCGCAAATGAACAACAGCGCCGGCGACAGAAATAAAAGCGCCGCCTGATTGTGTCTTTTTGCTAGGCCGTCTGCACTCATGATCTCGCCGGCTTCTTTCCAATTTCGTCTAGGCCGCCGCACGCGTCGGCGGCCTCACGGTCTGATGACAGCAAGCGTCACTTGCTCGTCTTCAGCGCGTCCTCCAGATGCTTGGCGGCGTCGGCCGGCGCGACGGAGCCATCCAGAACACCCTGCAGCGATGTGTAATAGGTGTTGGTCGCAGCTGGCGGCATGGCCGTGTCGTAAAAGGAGTCGAGATGACCGGCAGCACTCACAAGGCCGTTGCTGATGGCATAAAGCACAGGACCGGCCGCGGCCTCCGTCGTAGCACCCTTGACGGTCACCATCGTCTTGCGCAGCTCGACATATTTGGTCATCACTTCCGGCGAGGTGAGGAATTTCAAGAGCGTGACTGCATCAGCCTTATCTTCGGCTTTCTGCGAGATCCCGAAAGAGGCGGCAACGCCGGCCAGAACATCAGATTGATCGCCGGCGCCGCCTTGGACTGTCGGGAACGCGAAAGAACCGAGTTCGAAGCCCTGCGGAGCGTCTGACGAAGCACCGATCTGCCACGTACCGTTCAACATCATCGCCGCCTGATCGTTCAGGAACAGCATGTTGGCTTCCTGGTCGCTCATGCCGTTGAAGCCGGTTGGGAAATATTGCTTCTTGGCGATATCGGCGACTTTTTCGAAGGCCTTCTGACCCTCGGGGCCGAATGTCGCATTCGCATCGCCATTGACGAGGGATGCAACGACGCCCGAACCCTTCAGGCGCATTTCCAAATATTGGAACCAGAAGGTGGCGGGCCAGGAATCCTTGTTGCCGAGCGCAAATGGCACGACACCATCGGCCTTGATCTTCTCGGCCAGCGCCATGAGCTCGTCATAGGTCTTCGGAACGGTCCAGCCTTTTTCAGCAAACAGCGCCTTGTTGTACCAGAAGACGACGGAGTCCACGTCGACGGGCACCGCATACGTATGACCGTCCTTGCTTGTCTGCGCGATGGCGCTTTCAAGGAAGCTTTGACGCCAGCCGTCCTTGGCGAGATCCTGGTCAAGCGCATACATCTGCCCGCCCTTGACGAAGGCGTTCAGAAAGCCGCCGGGCAAGGTATAGAACACGTCGGGAGGATTGCCTGACGCCATGGCCGTATTCAGCTTGGTTTTATAGGCTGACTGCTCCGCAGCCACGACGTCCAGCTTGATATCAGGATGCTTCTTGGCGAATTCGCCCAGCGCGAAATTGATGAAATCAACCTTGTCCTGCTGGCCAGCATAGGCATGCCAGAATGTCAGTTCGCCGGCCATCGCCGGAAATGCGGCAAGCGCGAAGGCCGCGCCCATGAGAAGACGTTTCAGCTTCACCATATCCTCCCATCCTCCTTGAGAAGTTTGCGCAGCCCCTCCGCTACGTTATGCAGTGATGCCACAACAAAATTATGTTGTCTATAGTGACACCACAACATCAGCATGTTAGCTTTTTCACTCAACAGCGTCCGCCAGCAAGAGAACCGTCATGACCGTTGACCTGCGTGGTCCAGTGAATCCAGCCAGCAGCCGGCTGCGAAGCGTTCTGCCGAAATTGTCAGAGTCGGAGCGGCGCGTTGCGCTTTGGGTCCTTGAGAACGTTGACGCCACCATCCGAAATTCAATGTCGGCCATCGCCCAGGCGACCGATGTCAGCGATACGACCGTGCTGCGCATGTGCCGCACGGCAGGTTTCGAAGGCTTTACGGATCTCAAACTGGCGCTGGCGCAAGAGCCGCGCGATCGAGGCGATGCGACCGGACACGAGCCCGAGGCCAGCGACCTCCATGCAGCAGTTCGACTGTTTCGAGCGGTGGGGCAGGCCATCAGCGACACACAGGGTGTGCTGAACGAAGCGACCTTCACCAAAGCACTCGACCTGATCGCCGGTGCAAGACACATCCTCGTCGGCGGCGTCGGCGGCTCGGGGATTGTCGCACAGGCATTCTATCAACGTTGCATCCGCCTGGGCCTTCGTTGCGACGCGCCGGTCGACTCGCAATTGCAGATCATGCATTCGGCACTTGCGGGGCCGGAAGATCTGGTGGTGGTCATCTCCTATTCCGGCATTACCAGCGATCCCGTGCTGATCCTTCAGGAAGCCCGGGCCAGGGGCGCGGCGACACTCTGTATTACCGGCAATAGCGCCTCGCCGCTCGCGCGGCTGGCCGATGTCGTTCTCGTGAGCGTGTCTCACGAACAGGGCAGCGAACCAATGGCGGCCCAGATCGCCCAGATGACCCTCATCGATGCCCTTTATTCCGCGCTGGTTGCTCGCAATACCGAACGTGCGCAACTCACCGAAGAGCGCATGGTCAACGCCATACTTCCGAAATCAATCTAATCATTAAAACAGGTAGTTCCGTGAAAGTTCAAATCTATACGATGCAGACCGTTTCCGAAGCACTGGCGGCTGCCGCGGCAGGCGTCGACTATCTTGGCGTAACGCCGTCCAATCGCGGCTTGCCGGGCGAAATCAGCTTCGAGACGGCGCGCGAGATTGTCGACGCCTTGACCGGCAAGGCAGAGCGCGTGGCATTATCCGTCGAAAGCGACCTCAGCCTGATTGCAGACATGGTTGGCGCCGTGCGTCCGGACGTGCTGCACCTGTGTGGAGACATCAAGCTGGTGACGCCACAGCATGTGCGGCAGTTGCGCGAGACCTTGCTGGCCCGCTATCCCCAGCTGAAGATCCTGCAGGCCATCCCGATGACCGGGCCTGAAGCGCTCGATCACGCCGCGGCGTTCGAACCCTATTCGGACTCCTTCATTCTCGATTCCGTTGCAGCGCACATCGACGGGATCGGTGCTGCCGGCGTCACTCACGACTGGTCGCTGAGCCGCGAAATCGTCAAGCGCAGCAAGTTACCTGTCATCCTTGCCGGCGGCCTTGGGCCAGATAATGTTCGGGCGGCCATCGCCGCGGTCCAGCCGTGGGCCGTGGATTCGCTGACGCACACCAACAAGCCCTTGCCTGAGGGCGGCTTCCGCAAGGATATCGACAAAATCGCCGCCTTTGTGACGGCAGCAAAAGCCGCCTGAACACAAGCGCAGGAATGTGGGAAGCCTCAATTTTCGGGATTGTGCGGCAAACAGGGATCAGAACCGCTGAGGAAGTGCGCGTGTCCGACGACAATGGTTTGGGGCATGATATCGTCGTCGGACGCTGCACTATCCGGCCCGCGGGTGGTGTCCGAGCCGGCATTTAGAATATTAGCATCTACCACAGGTTTAGCGTAGCTGCCCGGATGGGCAGGATCGGCCCACCATCTGGCCTACCTCGAAAGTTCATCTGTCAGAAAGATGACCACGGGCTGCCGCGTCGTTGACAAGCCTTGTCAGCTCCTGTTTCAATGGTTTCTTGTGATCTCCGCGCTGCATATCGTGATTTTATGATCCAGACAGACAGTGCTTTCCCGCCCAAAGGTTTCGCAGAGCAGTTCCTGGCCGTCGTGACGTCGGCCATACCGCTAAGCGGCTGCTGTTTTTATAGGGTCGACGAAGGACGCCACGTCCTCGATCATCAGCTTCTCAATCTGTCGTCCTATTGGAAGCAGCGCTACTATCATCATTTCTGGCGCGTCGATCCTCTTCATCCAAAGCGCGTCTCGGGCTCCTCATGTCGGCTGCAAGTGTTTGCTCGGGAGACCGCAGAAGAGGATTTGGGGACGCTCGAATATTTCGAGCGGTTCCTGAAGCCGCAGAACACCGCCTATCAGGCCGAATTATATTTCTGGCTAGGAACCCGAATGGTAGCGGGTGCGTCCTTACTGCGCAGCGCCTCCGAAGGCGCCTTTACAGCGCAGAATATCGACTTTCTCGATAAATTCGTCGCATTCACGGAAGGCAATCTGTTCAGTCTCAACGAAGACGACGAGCCGAAGTATGATGGCTTTGCCGAAATGACCCCACGCGAGCGCGAAATCGCATCGTTTATCGGCGAAGCCATGTGCAACAAGGAAATCGGTCGGCGCCTCAATATAGAGCTGCCGACCGTCAAGACCCATGTGAGCAGGGTTCTCGCCAAGGCAGGTGCACGCAGCCGGGCGGAATTCATCAAGAAGCTGAGATCGCGCTAGGGCTCGTTTGCATATCGCGGCGCCGTCATGCCAATCGGCTTGGCCTGCCCGACCAGCAACGGTTGATCGCTATGACCTCAGCGCTTCAAGCCACGGCCGAGGCGATCACAAGCGGTCAAGCATTTGACTTGACCGCTTGTTCAATGCGCTCTTTACGCTGCCCTCTTGCGTGAAACATCCGGCTGCGGACGGGAAACGGATGCGACGCCGATACCGATCGCGGCTGCCAGCGGTATGAGCCAGGGCGCATAGTCCAACAGACCGAGATTGCCCGTCAGCGTGGCGTAATTCATCACCACCAGAACGGCGACGATCGCGAGCCCCGCCGTTGCCAGCAACCCGATCACCAAATCGAACAGGAACCCCGCCTCCCCTCGTGAGCGCAGTGTGAAGACCACCACCGACAGCGATGTCGCTGCCTGCAGCAGAATGATCCCCAGCGCGGCAAGGCCAAAGGTACTGGAAAGCACGGTCATCAACGGATCCGCATCGCCAAGGGCGAACGCCGCAACCATAACGGAGGTGATCGCAGAGACGACCAGGCTGGCTATGTGAGGCGATTGCAGTCTTGCGTGCAACCGTCCGAGCATCTGCGGCATCATGGCTTCGCGTCCCAGCGCGAATAGATAGCGCGAGGCGGCGTTGTGCAGGGCGATCGTCGCCGCAAGCGCGCTGGTCATCATCAGGAACTCGACCGCAACGATAAAGGCCGGATGCAGATAGAGGCCGAACGCGCGGAAGATGAGCGTTCCGGGATTTTCGCCGGCCGCCGCGATAACCTTGTCTTCGCCAAAGCCAATGATCACGGCCCACATGGCGATGGCGTAGAACACCGCGATGAAAAGGACGGCGGCGATGAGTGCGCGGCTGACCGTCCGATGCCCCTCCTGCGCTTCGTCCGTATAAATGGCTGCGGATTCGAAACCCAAGAACGAGCAGAAGGCGAACATCAGGCCGAGGCCGAAGGAGCCGCTGAATATGCCCGACAAGGTGAAGGAACCGAAGGTCACGGCAGCCGGACTGGAGGGCCAGAAGACCGAAACCACCAGCGCCACCAGGATCAGGATCTCGAGTGTCAGCAACACCGACAGTAGCCGCGCACCGAGGGTAATCTCGCGATAGCCGACCAGCCCAACGACCAACAGGGACAACGCGGCCCAAATCTTCCAAGAAACATCGAAGCCGAGATTCTCCGCGAAAAACACATTCGCGAAGAAGCCGAAACCGGCCGTGCTGCCCACCACCATCATGAGATAGACGATGATCGCAACGAATGCCGCCGCACCGCCGGCGCGAGCGCCCAGCCCGTGTCGGACATAGGCATAGAAGGCACCGGAATGGGTGACATGCGGGCTCATCCGCACGAAGCCTATCGCAAAGAGAATGAGCACCACGCCTGAAATCAAGTAGGAGGCCGGCATGCCCACGCCATTGCCGAGCAGCACCCCAAGCGCGCCGTTGCCGGCAATGGCCGCAAGCGGCGCTGCGGCAGCAACCACAAGGAAGAAGATATCGATAGCCCTAAGCGCCCGGCGGGGCGCGGAATTGGAAGTCGTCATGACCAAGGATCCTAGAGGTCGAGAGATGAGATGGAGCCGAACGGAAGGCCTATCCGCTCACGGCAGGATGACACGCTTGCCTTCCAGCGGTGTCGGCAGAGGACCGCGCAGCAGTTGCTCATCAGGACCGAAGAATCTTGCCGAGGCAGTGCCCTTCAACGTGTTGCCGGAGACCACGACTTCATAGGAAACCTCACCACGGCTGACGAACTTCGCCGTCTTTCGATCCGCGGTGACTTCCACGAATTTGCCGAAAATCTTGTCATGCTTGCGGATCCAGATGCCTTTCCCATCGCTATCGCTATTGTCCGGATTGCCCGCATCGGGATTGGCCTGTTGCATGGTGCCGTCCGCGTTGAAGACGAACATGTGATGGGTAAACGGCGCATCGGGCGCGACAACGACCCAGGTTCCGACGATGTCATCCCGCTTTGGCTCGGTGGCTGAGGCCGGTGCGATCGACCCGGTGGCAGCAATAACGCTCACCAATGCCGGTACAGCTAGCGCCCTGAGCACTCGCGGCGGCAAGAAACGTTGCATATTCATCGATAATCTCCCAGTTGGTTTGATTGTTCGACGGCTCGCCAGCCGTTCCGCGCCCCTGTTTTTATGTGCGGAAGCGGCTGTGAAGCGGGCCGTCAATTGCTGCTATCCGTTGTGCCAGGGCCTCCACAAAGCCTTGGCCTCGTTCCAGTTGTCCTCACCTTCCGGCGACGACGGGGTGTAGCGCGCGCCGGGAACCGCGTGGTGCGGTGGAGTCCAGGTGCCGCGCTCCACCAGGCGCGCAATGTTTTGCCGATAGATCTCGTCGACCGTCGCGTGCCGCGCGGGGTCAGTTTCCATCCACAAATTGCTGGGATGAATGGGCTTGTCGTACATACGGGCGAAAAGCTCGGTGCGAAGGTCCTTCAGCCAGTTCGAATTGAGATTCATCGCCCGGAACTGACGAAGCGCCTCGATATCGATGACGGCTGCCACCATCGTGTTGGCACCGCTTGCGGAATGAGACATGATGTTGCCGCGATAGTCGACGATGTGCCCGTTGCCGCCGGCAATATCGATCGGGTGCCGCGAACTCGGCGAGAGATAGACCGGACCAATGTTCGGGCAGAGCATGTAGGCGCTGTTGAAATCGGCATGGGCGCGATTCTGGATCATCCAGCTTCCTCCGCCCTGATAGCCGGAACCAGTCATCGGCATCGCCTCGGACGGCCGATAGATTACTTCGGCGCCTCCAAACGCCAAAGCGCGCACCGCCTCCGGATATTCGCCGTCAGAGCAGCATATTGTGCCGATATTGCCGATATCGTTGGTTCGCAGCACGGGATAGAAGGCTTCTATCCCGTCTCCAAAGCGCTCGACCCAGCGGTCATAGATGTCGTGCGGCGTGCAGCTGCGCTCACGGCACCAGATATGGTTCTTCGCGGCTCGATGGACGACGTCGCCCTTGCGATCGATCACGAAGAGCGTGTTGAAGAAGCGATCCTCCATGACGTCGGGCCAGCGCGCTTTGCACTGTCCTATAATGTAGGTGTCGTAGTGGCGTGCGAGCTTGCCGAGCGCTTCCGTTTCCTCGCCGGGAAGATCGATGAACATTTCCCTTGCGGCCGTGACATGCGGCACGTCGAAAATCTCGTCGGTGAAACCAGTCAACGCGCCCTCGGCCAGCGCGACGACCCGTACCGGCGCGTTGATCGAGCAGATGGAAATCGACGCGTGGATCGCCTCCTCGATGGTTTCGAGGTTATGGCGGATATGCCGCCTTTCCGCTGTTCCCGTGACGATCGTTGAAAGTCCGATCGCCATATAGGGCGCGACGTAGTCGGGCCGCTTGTCCATGCATTGCTCCTCCTGCAATTGGGAAACCCGCGGATATGGCATGCCGTAGCTTGTCGCGTAACGACGCTATCGGACGGCTAAACCACCGAGATCCCAGTCCCTGTTCAGGTACAGTCCAAGGCTAGGAGACTTGCAGGGGCATGACTATGATACTGAGGTATTACACGGCTGGCAGTCCGCAGGAGTTTTAGCCGTCATCGAGCCTCGCCTACTTCAGCGTAGACGCCAGCAAGAATCCGGATCCTCCCGCCAAACCAGGCCCGGGATGAGTCGATGCCCCGATATGGAAGAGACCGGGCACATGGGTCTTGTGATTGACGGATGTCTTGAACGGACGCCAGAGAAAGAATTGGTCGAGCCCGCAGAAACCGCCATAGGGATCGCCGCCCACAAGATTGATATTCATGGCCTCCAGATCGGTGGGGGAGTAACATCGCCTCGCGAGCACGGCCTCGTCGAAATTTTCGATGTGGAGGCGCAGCATGGCTTCGACCCGGTCGGCAAAGGCTTCTCGCAGGGGCTCCGTCCAGCGGCCATCGGCGGGGCATTCGATTTCTCCCGCAGCGTCGCCCTTGATGAAGCGTGGTGTATCGGGCAACTGCAGCCACAGGATCGCACCGCCTTCCGGCGCGCGGCTCGGATCAAGCGCCGTCGGCTGCCCCACGCAAACGGTCGGCTCCGCCGGCAGAAGTCCGCGTTCCGCCTCATTCGCGGAGCGCGAGACGCCGTCGAGGCCCGATGTCAGGTGCAATAGAGCGACCTTGCCCAATTCATCCCCCTGTCGCCAGCGTGGCGGCGTCTTCAGCGCATAGTGCATTTGCATGTTGCCCTTACCGTAGCGATAGGCCGACAACCCCTTGCTGACTTCCTGCGGCAGTGGCGCGGACAGGCCCTTCAAGAGGCTGTCGTAGAGCTGGTTGGGCGTAACGGAGGCGATAACGCCATGGCGCGCCTTCAGGCGCCGCCCATCCGCAAGGATGACACCCCCTGCCCGCCCCGAGCCCTCCGTCTCGATGCCGGAGACATCGGCGCCCGTCATGATCTCACCGCCGTGGTCACGGATCAGCCGCTCGAAGGCGCGCAACAGGTTTTCTGCGCCGCCCTTGACGATCGGGCATCCGGCAGCCTCGATCGCAAAGCCGATGACCCGCGCCATTTCCGCCGAGTAGTTGCTTTCCGGGCCGAGGCCGCAATGCAGCACCCATGGCGCCCAGAGTGCACGAAGCTCCTCGGACCTATAAGTCGTTTCAAGATAGCCGCGTGCCGGCGCAAGCGCCTCTCCGAACCAGGCTGCCAAGCCGCGCAGGCCTTGCTTCCATGCCCCTTTCAGCACGAGCTTGGCCGTTTTGCTCGACCAGAGATTGCCGCCGAGAAGCCCAAAGACGAAGCCGGCATTGCCCGCAAACCGGCTCATGTCCGCGTCGAATGCCTTTCCATCTCCCGGGCAAATCGTCTCAAAACGATCGATGTTGCTTTTGCGATCCATCGCAAGAATGGCATGACTGCCATCGGGTCGCAGCACTCCGGTCGGCAGGGGCGAATGGCAGAATTCCAGTCCGCGGGCTTCTAGGTCCTTGCCGATGGCGCCGTAGGCCGGAGACGTCAGGAAAAGCACCATCGTCGTCGCCATGACATCATGGCGGTAGCCGGAGGCGGTGATTTCCTCCGTGCGCAGGCAACCGCCGATGCGGTCGTTGCGCTCCACAAGCAGGACCTTTTTGCCCTTTTTTCCGAGCATGGCGGCCGCAACGAGCGCATTGATGCCACTTCCAATGATGATGTAATCCGGTTCAGCCATAATCTACCTCAAACGGGAAAGGCCCCGCCTGATATGGCGGGGCATGTTTTCTTTTTACGATGACGCCAAGGCGCAGCGCGTCCCCCTTCGCGGCTCAGGCGGCGAGCCGCTGCAGATAGGCGTCCGCTTCCTCGGGTACGGCAAACCATGGGAAGAAATCCCGCGGATCGTTGAAGCCGTTGGCGATGCGATGGGCAAGCGCCGGATAGGCCTGAGCCGACCCCATGATGTTGAGGACATGCGGCGGTGGCGGTGAAAGCAGCGCATTCGTCCAACCGACAACATATTGTGCATAGCTCCAATAGGCCTCGAAGGTCGCGTGCATGAAAGCCGCATCGAATGCCTTCTCTCCATGCGCCAGGATGGCGTCGAGATAGCATTTCGCCGCCTTCGAGGCGTTGTTGGAACCCTGACCGGTGATCGGATCGTTGAGGCAGACCGCGTCGGCAAGGCCGAGCACCAGCGCGCCGGACGGCAGATGGCCAATCGGTTTGCGGACCGTCGGCGTGAAAGCGCCCGCCAGACGGCCATTGTCGTCGGTCAGCGCGACATGCCGGTTACGCTCACCTTCCCACGGCAGGAAGGTATCGAGAATCCATTTCGACTTTTCAAGGTGCTGTTCAGGAGACGCAACTTCTTTCCAACAGTCCATCGGGCCGCCCGGAATACCCTCGAACACCATGATATCGCAGGGGCCGGTGGTCGTGATTGCCGGGAAATTGAAGTATTCGCCGACGCCGGGGATCAGATTGAAGTTCACGGCGGAATACTCAGGGCGGGGTGTCATGCCGGTGACATAGGTCAGCGCCAGCGCCCGCTGCGGTTTGTCGAAGGGTGAACGCTCCGCATCGCGCTCGAACATCTTGGCGATGTCCCCCTTCCCGGCCGCGACGATCACGAGATCGCTTTGCCGGGCATAGGTTTCGAGGTCTTCGATACCGGCATCATGGATGGTCAATTGACCGCCGCGACGCTCGAACTCCGCCATCCAGCGCGGCACCTTTACGCGTTGATCGACGCTCTGGGCCATCCCGTCCAGCTTGCCGTTCCATTCAATCGCTTTGCTGCCGGAACCATCCGGGGCCGGTACGACGAAATTGATGGAGTCGACCGTCGGGCAGCTCTCGTCCCAGAAGTTCAAGCCGAGATCGCGCTCGTTCTGCAGGGCGGCATCGAACATGCATTGGCTTGAAAGCACGCGCCCTGATGCAATTTCTTCCGCCGTCCTGTTTTGCACGACATGAACCGCATGGCCCGCATCCAGAAGGCCGCAGGCAAGCTGCAGTCCCGCTTGACCGCCGCCAACAATGGTAAAATTCCGCTTTTTTGTCATCTCGCTCCCCTTATCTCTTTGAAATCGTGACGATCGGCATTCAATCCATCAGCCGGGGGATCGCCGGTTCATTCCGCTCCGGTCCCATTGCTGTGTAACCGCCGTCGACGCGGATATCCGTGCCGGTGATGAAGCTTGCATTGTCCGAAAGCAGGAAGGCGACGGTTTCCGCCACCTCTTCAGGTCCACCGGTGCGCCCCAGAAGATGAAAATCCTTGGCGACGCTGTCCGCCTTCTCACGGGTGTTCTTCGTCAGTTCCACCATGACGTTGCTCCAGGTCCAGCCCGGCGACACGGCGTTGACGCGAATGCCTTCCGGTGCAAGATCCATGGCCTGATTGCGAGTGAGCTGCAGGATCGCCGCCTTGGAAACGGGATAGACCCAACGCCCGGTCTGGGCGACGCGCGACGAAATAGAGCCGAAGTTGACGATCGCGCCCTTGTTTTTCGCGAGCTGCGGACGAGCGGCCTGCATCAGTGCGATCGATCCCAGAATATTGACATCGAAGGCCCTGAGCCAGTCGGCGCGGGTGGTGTCGGCGCCATTGTCGAGATAGGTGCAGGCGACGTTGACAAGAAAGTCCAACCGTCCCGTCGCCTTCACGGTCTCATCGATCAGCGACTTGATCTCATCGTCGCTGGTAATATCGGCTTTGATGAAACGGACATTGGAGCCGCAGCGCGCTGCCGCCGCCCTCCCGGCTTCGTCGTTGATATCGGCAATGACGACCGACACACCATAGTCAGCCAACACCTTGGCTACGCCTTCGCCGATCAGCGTCGCGCCGCCGGAAACAATCGCAGTTTTACCTTTCAGTCCACGCATGGACATTCCCCTTCTTGCTTTCGATTTTCAAAAGATGCGATCAGGCGACGGCTGCGGCCGTCAGAAATGCGCCGTTGCCGTAGAGCAGCGGGTTATCCCGCCCTTCGGACAGATGCGTGGCCGCGACCTGACCGATCAGGATGAGATGGGTGCCGAACTCCTTGATCTCGGCGAGCTCGCATTCGAACGTCACCGCCGTGTCGTGCAGCACCGGTGCGCCTGTCTCGATCGCGCGCCATTTGCCAGAGGCGAAACGTTCTTCCCGCACGAGGCCGGCACGGCCGGCAAAGACCTCTGCAACATCCTGCTGATCGAACGACAGCACATTGACGGCAAAAACGCGGGTACTTTCCACCACCGCCGCAACGGAGCTGTTGCGGTTGACGCAGGCGACCAGAGAGGGCGGCTCGGTCGAGAGCGAACAGACCGCGGTCGCGGTCAGTCCGCAGCGCTGACCCGTGCTGTCGATGGAGGTAATAATCGTGACGCCGCCAGCCAGCTTGCGCATGCCGGCGCGGAATTCCTCGTTACCCATCTTTTTCGTTCCCTTGGCGAATGGATTTTAGATCCATTTCATGCTTAAAATTTCCCCGATGTTCCGGCGAAGTCGAGCGCACGGCAATCCAGATTGCGCGAGGTGATGTCCAGATCCGGCAACAGGCGGTCAGAACCTCACTTTCGAAAGCAATCGCAGCGAAAGCAGTCATGGGCGGAATGATCGGAATAGAGGCACTACGATCGAGCGGCGACCAGCGGGTGGATACCTGCGATGTCGATGACGCGCGCATGGCAATCGGACAGATCTTCTGCCCACATTTCCTCATGGTAACTGGTAAGGCGGAGCAAGGCTTTCATGCGCGCCATCGCCTGGTGAAAGAGACCGGCTACTCCATCAATCTCGTCTCCTATGGCGCCGAAGTGGAGATCGATCCCGGAGAACTTTCCCGCTTCTTTCTGCTGCAGATCCCGATCAAGGGCGAATCCCTGGTGAAATGCGGCAATAGCCAGACGCTTGCCGTCGCCGGTAAAAGCGCCACGTTTCTGTCCCCGACGCTCTCGACGCGGATGCTCTGGAAGGAAGGTTGCGAGAAGCTGATCGTCCTGATGGAGCGCGGCCCGGTCGAGGACTATCTGGGGAAACTCATCGATGGCGAACCCGGCAGGATCGAGTTCGATCCTGCGGTTGATCTCACCTCACCGATCGGACAAGGCATTTTGCGCCATGCGGATCTTATGCTCTGCTCATCGCTCGAAGCCAATATGCCGCTCGCTTACAAGACCATGCTCCGCGATGGATTGACCAGCCTGCTTCTGTCGGGGTTGCGACACAATCATCAGCCGGCGCTCGCGCGGCCCGCGCCGGACAGCGGGCCTACAGCCGTGCGCAGGGCAGACGAATACATCCGTTCAAACGCGACGCGCGCGATCACGACCACCGATATCGCCGAGGCTGCCGGCATTCCCTTGCGCACATTGCAGGACAGCTACCGCCGGGCTCGTGGACACACCCTTATCGAGGCGGTGCAGAGCGCGCGCCTGGAAATACTGCGCAAGACGCTGCTGGCGGGGCAAGCTGACCTTACCGTCGCAGACGCAGTCTTTGCCTGCGGCCTTGGCCATCTGGGCCGCACGGCCTTCGCCTATCGCGAACGCTTCGGCGAAAGCCCTTCGGAAACCTTGCGTCGGACAAGAAACTGATCAAGTCTGATGGCAGACGGCTTCCACGCCGCCGCATGGGGTTCAGCCGACGCGGCATTCGAGCCACGTCGAAAACAGGATCACCCCCATGCAGGCGACGGCAACCATTGCCGCAACGACCGGCGTCGCCATAAGACCCAGCGGACTGGCGACAACATAGCCACCCAGCAACGCACCGCCGCCAATCCCGGCATTGCAGATCGCAACGTTCATGGCCGAAGCCAGCCGTGGCGCCGTCCGCGCCTTCTGGAACACGCGCAGAAGCACCGCAGGCATGAAGGCATAGCTGCCGACCCCCCAAAGGAAAATAGTCGGAAACACCAGCAATCTATCATGGGCGGTCTGCGTAAACGCCAGCATGACAACGACTAGCAGCGCCAGGCTGGCGTAGATCGTGCGCAACGGCCAGCGATCGGCGCTGCGGGAAGCGATGACGTTGCCGACAGTCATACCCAATCCAAACAGCAGCAGCGCAAACGTCACCGCCATAGGCGGAACCCGGGTGACATCCTCCAGAATGGCCTTGATATAGGTGAAGACGACGAAGCTGCTGCCGAAGGCGAGCGCCAAGACCAGCAGGGCCAGCAGCAGCAAGGGCTTCTTGAACGCTGCCATTTCCTGCAGAAGCGATGAATCGCTGTTGCCGCGGACCGGCGGCAGCAGAGCTACCAATGCCGATGTTGCGACAGCTCCCCATACCGCAATCGCCCAAAAGGCGGAGCGCCAATCGCCAAACGTGCTGCCAAGAAACGTTCCCAGCGGAACACCGAGAATACTGGCGATCGTGAAGCCGGAAAGCATGATCCCGATCGCCCAACCCTTGCGCTCTTCCGCCACCAGCTCGGCCGCCGTGATAAGCGCGATGCCGGCGGTAACGCCGTGAACGCTCGCAGCGATGATGCGCGTCGTCAGAAGCAGACCATAGCTATCGGCTAGGGCGGAGACGATATGGACAATGGTAAAAACAACGCCGGCGGCGATCAATATGCTGCGCCTCGGAAGGCGCAATGTCAGCATCGTCAGCAAGGGTGCTGCAATGGTGACGCTCCAGGCGTAGGCGGAAACGAGCCAGCCCGCCGACTGCAGGGCCTCGGCCGTTACATCCCTGGAAATCAGGTCACGGCTGATGTCGGTCAGCAATCCGGTGACGATGGTCTCGGTCGTCCCCATGCCGAAGGCCATCAACGCAAGGGCAACGAGTGCTGAAAGCGCACCGCGCGCCGGTGGCGCAGCCTCAGCACTTGCCGCAGTCGGTTCATCCCGGGTGGATTGAAGATTATTGAGCATGAAGACCTCTGGATGGGCCAATGCGGACGCTAGCCGCAAGGCAAAACAACAGGATATTCATGTTATTTTCGTTGTAATTGGAGATAAATGGCCCAATAATCACTTGATTGATAACCTAAATGATATGATTAAAACACATGGATAGCCTCAGCGGTCTGACGATTTTCATGCGCGTCGCTGAAACCCGCAGCTTTGCCGCCGCGGCGGCACGATTGGGGATCTCGCCGCCCGCCGTTAGCCGCGGCGTGGCCAGGCTGGAGCGAAAACTGGGCGTCCGCCTGTTCCAACGCAGCACACGGCAGGTGGCATTGACGACGGAAGGCGGTCTGTTTCTGGAGCGCTGCCGCCGGATCGTCGACGAGCTTGCCGCAGCCGAACGCGAGCTGATGGATGCCTCTTCAGAGCCCAGCGGCCGGCTTCGCGTCAGCCTGCCGATGGTGAGCGGCCTGATGCAGCCCGTATTGGCCGCATTCGCCGAGCGTTATCCCAAGATCGAGCTGGACCTGGATTTCAGCGACCGCCTGGTCGACGTGATCGGCGAGGGTTTCGACGCGGTGATACGAGGCGGGACGGGGATGAGTGACTCACGCCTGATGAGCCGACTTCTGGGCGAGAGTCGCTTTCTCTACGTCGCCACGCCCGGATATCTCGCAGCCCACGGCACGCCCAAGCAGCCGGAAGAGCTCGCGCAACACGCTTGTCTGCTCTACCGTTTCCCCACCACGGGGCAGGTTCAGAGATGGCCATTGCGACGGGCCGATGCGGATGTGGACACACGCCTGCCCGCGCGCATGAGCTGCGGCAATATCGAAGTACTGTTGCATATGACCTTGCAAGGCTTGGGCATTGCCTGCCTTTCCGACTTTGCCGTGGACGCGGCCTTGGCGCGTGGCGAACTGACGACCGTGCTGGACGACTGGTCGGATTGGGACAACGCCATTCCGTTTCGAATATTATGGCCATCGAACCAACAGATATTGCCTAAGGTTCGCGCCTTCATCGACTTCATGGCCCAGAATCTGTTCCCGGCCCGGAGAATGGATGGGCATGGCGAAACCTATCCTCGCGCCCTGGCTTAGGCGTTCAGGCTTCGAGGTCGCCAGTTTCCGGCGGCCACGTCACCACCGTGTCCTCAGGGCCAAGCACACGGCCATCCTGCGAGCGCAACTCAAGTTTTCGCACAGGCATACCGACCTTGCGATCGACCAGAAGAACATGCTTCTCGTCCGGCTCGAAGAAGAAGTCCTCGCCCCATTGCCGCAGAGCGACCAGAAGCGGGAAAAGGCCCCGGCCCTTCTCCGTGAGTACATATTCCTGATAGGGGCTGCCATCCGACGCCGGCTCTATGTCCATGATGCCGTGCGCCACCAGATTGCGCAGCCGAGCCGAGAGAATGTTCTTCGCGAGCCCCAGGTTCTTCTGAAACTCGCCGAAACGCCGTAGGCCATTGAAGGCGTCACGGATGATCAGCAGCGACCACCAATCGCCAATCGCGTCCAAAGGTCGGGCGACGCCGCACATTGAATCCCTGTGACTAATTCTCTTTGCCATTTCTCGCTCGACCCGCGTTCCATGCATCGCCGCCTGGACCGCTTCTCACGGCCGACACTAATTTCGAACATAGAGGTTGCAAACTAAAACCGCAAGTGATAGCCATTTCGTGGTTTCAATATGCAACCACAGCAGTGGCCGATGAGGCGACTGCAGAACGGGAGTTCACATGACGCACTATCGCCGAACTGATGTTGACGGGGTTGAGATCTTCTATCGAGAGGCCGGAAACCCCGACCACCCAACAATCCTGCTTTTGCACGGCTTCCCCGCATCCTCTTTCATGTTCCGCGAGTTGATCGATCGGTTGGCCGATCAGTTTCATCTCGTCGCGCCCGACTACCCGGGCTTCGGCCACAGCGAAGCACCATCGCGGGAGGTCTTCCCCTACACGTTCGACCGCCTGGCAGACGTGATGGAAGGATTTACCGACAAGATCGGCCTCGCGAAATACGCGCTCTACATGCAGGATTTCGGCGGCCCGGTCGGTTTTCGTCTCGCGACGCGGCACCCTGAAAAGGTCTCGTTTCTGATCGTGCAAAATGCCAATGCCTATGAGGAAGGCCTGCCCGAAAGCTTCTGGGAACTGCCAAAAGCATTATGGCGCGACCCGTCGCCGGAAAATTTCCAAAGAATACGCGAGGCGGCCATGTCGGACGAGGCGCTGGAGTGGAACTACACGCATGGCGTCAAAGATATCTCGACGATAAGCCCGGACAGCTGGGTACTTCAAAAGACGCTTCTGGATCGACCCGGCAACAGGGATATCATGGTCGACCTCCTCTACGACTATCGAACCAATCCGGCTCTCTATCCCGAATGGCATGAGTACTTCCGCAAGCATCAACCACCGACGCTGATCACCTGGGGTCAGAACGACGACATCTTTCCGGCCTCGGGCTCTCATCCTTATCGACGGGATCTGACCAAGATCGACTTCAATCTGCTCGACACAGGTCATTTCGCGCTCGAGGAGCAATCAGAGGCGATCGCCGCCCATATCAGGCGTTTCGCGGCTGCGCTCTAGCAGCACTTCGCGCAACGATAGCACTGCCCGCCCGAACGCGAGCTGCGTGACGATCACGGCACGCAGCCGCTCCAAAGAGAGAGCCATTCCATGAGCATATCCGATGCAACATTCGGCGGTACGTTTCCATTTTCGCCGCACTACACCGAGGCGCCCGGCTTTCGCATGCATTACATCGATGAAGGACCGCGAGATAGCGGCGTGGTGTTATGCCTGCATGGCGAGCCCACCTGGGGCTACCTGTTCCGCCACCTGATCCCGATCGCGGCTCAAACGCACCGTGTGATCGTTCCCGACCATATGGGCTTCGGCAAAAGCGAGACGCCGACAGACCGCACCTACTGGCTTCAGGACCACATCGACAACCTCGAGAGTTTTGTGCTTGCGCTGGACCTGCGCAACGTTACTCTCGTCATGCACGATTTCGGTGGCCCTGTCGGCATGGGTCTGGCGAGCCGGCAGCCGCACCGAATCCGAAGCGTGATTTCGGCAAACGCACCGACGCCTTTTGGCCAACCTGATCTATTTGATCGGGTCATTGCCAATGCGGGTGCTGCCCCCTGGTTCGAGTGGACCAGAAAAGCCAATGAAGATGGTAGCCTCGACGCAGTTCTTGCGCAGCTTTCCTTCAACATTCTGAGCACCTTGAAGCTGAACGGTTTTGAGAACCACACGATTATCACGGACGAGTGGCTGTCCGCCTATGCGGCGCCGTTTGCGACGCCGGCAGATTGCCTCGGCGCGATCGGCTGGGCTAAAGGGTTTGCCACGGGAACGCACAAGTTCGAAACGCCCGATGCGGCCGCCTATCAGGCTATCCGCGCCAAGCCGGCATTGGCAATCTGGGGAGAGGCCGACCGCACGCTAGCCGCCGAACATTTCCTGCCGCTGTTTGCCGCGATCTTCCCGAAAGCCCCGATCAAACGCCTCCCCGGCGTCGGACATTATTGCTTCGAGGATGCGCCGGAAAACGTGGCAAGCCTCATCGTGGATTTCATCCGCCGATCCTAACATAATGCGCCCGAACTGATGCGCTGGAAACATGAAGGCTCGCCGATATTTGGTTTTTATTAGAAACCAACTATCGGCACCACACACCAGGAAGTCGGTCTCCATAGCCTAATAACGCGCGTGCAACTCGGGAATTGGCGACGGTTCCGGGTAATGCTTGCCGTACACAGCGCAGCTCCCAACCCTTTGCGAAACCGTAAAGGCCAATCGCCAGCCGGGTCAGGAAGCTTCGATCGCAATCCGCACGCCTTTCTTTTCAGTGATACGCCAGATGCTTCGAACTATTGCAACGGCCTGCTCATCCGATGTTAACCTGACCTCCACGAACGCCAAAGAGAGCCCTAGCTTGTCGATAACGCACTCGCAGGTCAGCGGCAGAGTGACGGAGGCGGCACGCATAAAGTGAACATCCGTCTGGACTGTCGTGAAGCCGTAATCCGGCGCCGCTCCTCGCAAGGTGTTGGCGGCTGCAATATCGGCCAGCGTCATGATGACACCGCCATGAACGACACCGCTCCTGTTTCGATGATGTTCTTGGGGATCAAGGCGATAGAGGCTGCGACCATCGCCTTCGATCCGGCCGAAGATCGGGCCGATCAACGCAGAGAAACCTTGGCTGTCGAGCCGAGTCCAGTGATCGGAAGAGGCAGGAAATTCCATCAGTCCCTCGCTGGTTGAAAATCGATGAAGCGCCGACGATAGATCACCGGTGCCTCTCGCGCAGCGCCGAGGCTGGAATGCCGATCAGCAGGATCAGGCTCGCGATCGCTATGATCGCCGCCGAAATCTGCAAGCCGAGCGAGAGCGACCCGGTCGCACTACGAATATAACCAAGCATCATCGGTGTCGCGGCGGCGGCGACTGAACCCATCGCCGTCGAAATGGCGATCCCACTCGCCTTCGCCTCGTCCGAGAGATAGACCGACGGAATGGACCAGAAGACCGTAAGGCCGCTGTAGTGCGCAGCCGTCATGACCGCGATGAAGACCATGGTGAGCACGGGTTGGCCAATGGAAAACGACAGGGCGACAAGCGCTCCGGCGCCGATCAGTTCGCAAACGGCGGCATGCCAGCGTCTTTCAAGGGTTTTGTCGGAATGGATTCCGACCAGGATCATGACGACGATACCGACGATCGGCGGAAGCCCCGCAAGCAGGCCTATGTCCAGCACCTCCTTCACACCGGACGCGTTGATCAAGAGGGGCGACCAGAAGGATACGGCATTGGCCAGCGTATAGGTGCCACAACCGATCAAGCCGAGGATATAGACGCGCGGATCGCTGAGTGCTTTTCGAAGTCCCGATGCATGCTCACGCTCCCCCTGCTGCTTCTGCCGGCGCTCATCGGCAAGGTCCGCTTCGATGATTGCTCGTTCTTCCTTTGTCAGCCACGCAGCATCGGCCAGCCTGTCCTGAAGCCAGAAAAATGCCGCAAAACCCAGCAGAACGGCAGGTATTCCCTCGAGAAGAAACAGCCACTGCCAGCTTTGGAACCCCAATGCATCATCGAATGTGCGCATGATCCAACCCGACAGCGGCGATCCCACGATACCGGAAATGGGAAGTCCCAGGAAGAAGAGCGCGGTTATCTTCGTGCGCCTCGTCGATGGAAACCAATAGGTCAGATAGAGAAGCACGCCCGGAAAGAACCCCGCCTCGGCCATGCCGAGCAATATGCGCGCGCCGTAAAACTCGTAGGGTGTCCGGACGAACATGGTGAGCGACGTCATCAGTCCCCAACCGACCATGATGCGCAATAAGGTTCGCCTTGCGCCGATACGGGCGAGAAGGAGGTTGCTTGGCACCTCGAAGAGAATGAAGCCCACAAAGAAAAGGCCCACTCCGATTCCGTAGACCTCGTCCGAGAAATCGAGGTCGGTTCGCATATGGATCTGCGCAATGCCGACATTCGTCCGATCTATGTAGTTGGCGATGTAGCACAACATGATAAGAGGCATGATGCGCCAGGCGACCTTTTTGTATGCAAGATCACGGACATGGCTGATCGCCGTCGCTCGCGGTGCAAGCTCCACCATCGTTTCCTCCACTTTTGATTGAGGTCAGACGGGCGCGACGCGCAACCGCCGACGCGTCGGATCAGGCGTTAAAGCCGATCAGAAAGCTCTGCAGCAGGTTCGGCAGCCGCGGCGAAGGATACCCCCCCTCCTGCACCACCAAAGTCTTCCGGCATAGTTTACCCAGCCGCTCCCCCATGCGCCTGAAGCCGTCTTCATCGACATTCATGCAAGCGAACGGATCGTCCGACGAGGCATCCAGGCCGAGCGCAACGATCATCACATCCGGCGAGAATGAAGCCGCTGTATCGCAGGCAAGACCCACCGCATTGAGATAGACGTCGCTGTCACTTAGAAGCGGCACCGGGATATTGCGATTGAACCCGTGACCACGCCCGACTCCTCGTTCGTCCGCATAGCCGGAGTAATAGGGATAAAGGTGGGCGGGATCCCCGTGCACCGAAACCGTCAACACATCGGATCGGTCATAAAAGATAGTCTGCGTGCCGTTGCCGTGATGCACGTCTACATCGACGATCGCAACGCGCAACCCCTTCTGCGCTGCGAGTTCGGCTGCGATTGCCGTATTGTTGAGGTAACAGAAGCCGCCTGCCTTGTCGGCATAGGCGTGATGACCAGGCGGCCGGCTGAGGGCATAGACACGTTCCTCCCCGTCCAAGACCCGCATCATCGCATCGGCTGCCGTGTTTGCGCTGGCCTTGACGGCCTCCCACGTCCCTTCGAGGAGTACGCAACTGGCGTCGGCCTGGAAGTATCCGGCGCGGCCCAATATATCGATCGGCTTGCGGTTCATATGAACAGTCGGATGCACACTGGCGCGCATCTCCGGCCCGTTGGCCGGAGATTTCTGCCACTCGGCAAACCCGTTTTGCAGGAAGTCGAGATAATCGGCATCATGGACAGCGGCGATGGCGGCGGCTCCATGTTCAGCCGGCGCAACGAGTTTGGCGCCGAACATCTCAAGGCCCTGCCTGAGCATGATGATGCGATCCGGCTGTTCCGGGTTCGGCGCGAGCCTACCTCCCGCCAGCCGGGTCAACGGCCGGTGCAAAGACTGACGATCATCGAATACGGCCAGCATCTGGCTTCCCTCCTTGATCGGCTCTCAGTCGAGCTTGCCGCCGGTGCGAGAATAATCGTCGAGCGCCGTGTCGAGCGCACGCTTGAAGCGGTCGGAGATTTGCTCAATCTGCGCAGTCGTCGAGATCAGCGGTGGCGCGAAGGCGATGGCCGAGCCGAGCGAACGGCAAACGAGACCATTCTCGAAGGCGTGGTTTTGCACTCCGAGACCGAACTGGAGCTCCGGAGCAAAGGATTCGCGGGTTTTCTTGCTGCGTACGAGTTCCACACCCCACATCAGGCCGACACCGCGAACTTCACCAACGAGAGGGTGATCAATCAGCGGGCTGAAGAGCTTGCCCATATGGTCGCCGAGCGCCTTGACGCCGTCTATGACGCCATCTTCCTCATAGATGCGCAGCGTTTCTACACCCACCGCGCAGGCGACCGGATGTGCACCATAGGTATAGCCATGGCCGAACACGCCGATCTTCTCGCTTTGCGCCCGCATCCCCTCATAGATCCGCTCCGAAAGCAGAACGGCAGACAGAGGCATATAGGCCGAGGTCAGCGCCTTCGCGCAGGTGATGATGTCCGGGTGTATCTCATAGGTTTGGGTTCCCCACCAATTGCCCGTGCGGCCGAAACCGGTAATGACTTCATCCGCGACAAGAAGCACATCATGCTTCTTCAAGACCCTCTCGATCTTCTCGAAATAGGTCTTCGGAGGCAGCACAACCCCACCAGTCCCCATAGCAGGCTCAGCAAAGAAGGCAGCGACCGTTTCCGGCCCTTCGGCAACGATCAGTGCATCGAGCTCTTCCGCAAGGCGCGTCGCAAAATCCTCTTCGGTCTCACCCGGCAGTCCCTCGCGGTAAAAATGCGGGCAAGTCACGTGCAGGAAGCCGTCGAGCGGCAGGTTCCAGTCGCGATGAAGATGCGGCAGGCCGGTGATGCTGGCCGACGCGATCGAGGTGCCGTGATAGCCACGCTTGCGGGCGATGATCTTTTTCTTTTCCGAGCGGCCCTGCGAATGGAAATAATACCAGATGAGCTTGACGGCCGTATCGTTCGCTTCCGATCCGGAGCTCTGAAACAGAACCTTCGACATCGGCACGGGCGCATGGCGCAGCAGCCGATCCGAAAGCTCGATGCCCGGCTCAGTCGCCCGGTGGGCAAAATTCTGATAGTAGGGCAAGGTGTTGAGCTGGCGTGTGGCGGCATCGACAAGACGCTTCTCGCTCATCCCGAGCGCAGCACACCACAGGCCCGACATGCCTTCGATATATTGCTTGCCTTCATCGTCGTAGACATAGGCGCCCTCGCCGCGAGCCATGATCGTCGGACCAACCTTTTCGTGAAGAGCCAGATTGGTCTGCGGATGGATCTGCACGGCGATGTCGCGCATGCGCAGTGAATTATGAAGCATGATTTCCTCCTGAACACGGCCGAGCAGGCCGTCATATTAAATAGCGGCCGCCTTGGTTTTCGGCCGTCGGATGAATTGGGCGCCGATCAGAATGATGATCGATGCCACCACCAGCATCGACGAGATGGCAGCGACCGTGGGGTCGACCTGATCGCGGATGTTGGCGAACATGCGTTTTGTCAGGGTCGAATTCGCACCGCTCGACACGAACATCGAGACGATCACCTCATCGAACGAGGTGATGAAGGCGAAAAGCATGCCCGACAGAATGGAGATCTTGATCTGTGGCAGGGTGACGGTGAAGAAAGCATAAGCTGGCGACGCTCCGAGGCTGCGGGCCGCGCGCTCCTGGTTCATGTCGAACCCTGAAAGACCGTTGGAAACCGCGATCATGACGAAAGGGATGGCAAGCGTCGTATGCGCGAGAATCAGCCCCGTCAGTGTGTTGTTCATTCCTATTCTTGCGAAGACGAAGAACACGCCGATCGCAACGAAGATCAGCGGTACCATCATCGGTAAGAGAAGAACGCCTCTGATCACGGTATTGAAAATGCTGGTCGATTTGAAGAGCCCATAGGCGGCAAGCGTTCCGAGCAAGGTTGCAAGCACTGTCGTGGCGCCGGCGACCTTGAAGGAGACGATCGCCGACTGCCGCCATTCCGGCGACGAAAAGAAGGCGCCGTACCAGCGCAGGCTCCAGGCCCGCGGCGGAAATTCAAGATATTGCGACTCCGAGAAGGACATCGGTATGACGATCAGGCAAGGTATGATCAGAAACGCCAGGATCAGGCCGACGATGGCATAGAGCCAGAGCCGGTCCGCATGGGTAATCTGGGTCGATGTAACCGGAGCTCTCAACATCACACGCCCCCCTTTGTGACGCTTGCGGCCCTGAACAGCGCATTGACGATCCAGAGGATTGCGCCCGTGACCACGAGGAGCACGACGCTGAGTGCGCTGGCGGCACCCCAATTGGCAAACTTGGCAATCATATCAGCGATCTGGGTGGACCACATCACGACGCGGCCGCCGCCCAGCAAGGCAGGCGTGAGGTAGTAGCCGAGGCACAGCACGAAGATCAGTGCGACGCCGGTGGCAACGCCCGGCAGCGACAGCGGCAGGAAAACCTGACGAAAGGCCTGTACCGGAGAAGCCCCGCAATTGGCGGCCGCACGCATCAGAACGGGATCGATGGTTTTCATCGACGCATACAGCGGCAGGATCAGAAACGGCAGCATGATATGGACCATGCCGATGATCGTGCCCGTCATATTATTGACAAGTGGAAGCGGCTCGGAGATGAGGCCGAGATTGACGAGCCAAGTGTTGATCAACCCCTGGCGCTGAAGTAGCACGAGCCAGGCATAGGTGCGCACCAGAACCGACGTCCAGAATGGCAGAATGATGAAGATCATCAGTATCTGCGCCGCTCGGTCGGAAAGCTGCGACAGAAGATAGGCAACCGGATAGCCGAGCACGACACAGACGACGGTGACGATCGCCGCGACCTTAAAGGTCGTCAGGAAACTCTCCACATAGGCCGGCCGCAACAGGCGCGCATAGTTCTCCACCGAAAGCGCGCCGGAGGCGTCGTACAGCGACATCCAGGCCAGCCAGGCGAAAGGGATGATCAGAATGACCGTCACGAGGCAGAAGGCCGGCAGCGACAACCCGACAAAGGCCAACCCGGTCTTGCGCCTTGAGCTTTGCAGCACACCGATATTAAGCCGTGATGTCATGACATTCGCATCGACCATCGTCACAGGCGGGCTCCTTCGACGACGACGCTTGCCTCGGGCGACATCCATAGTGCCAGCTGGTCACCGGGAGCCGGCAAGGCAACCGTCTCGCTGCCGGTGTGCCGGATCGAGATTTCGGTATCCTCGCGCAGCTCCAGCGACACCATGTAACTGTCACCGAGATAGGTCACATCGGTCACTGTCCCCTCTATGCGGTTGTCCTGCCCGGCATTGCCCTGCCAGCGCAGCCGCTCGGGACGAACCATGAGCCAGGCGTCATTGCTTGCAATCTGAGGCTCTCTTGCAAGTCTCAACACCCGCCCATCGAGCAGGAAGGTCGAACCATTGCCCCTCACCGCAACGAAGCGCGTATCGCCCATGAAGCCGGCGACAAACTTGCTGTTCGGCGCATCATAGATGTTTTTCGGCGAGTCCAGCTGCATGATGCGGCCACCGTCCAGGACAGCGATGCGATCGGACATCGTCAATGCCTCCTGCTGGTCGTGGGTGACATAAACCGTCGTCATGCCGAGCCTGCGATGCAGACGCTTGAGCTCGATCTGCATGTGTTCGCGAAGGTTCTTGTCGAGCGCCGAGAGCGGCTCGTCCATCAGCAACAGCTTCGGCTCGAAGACGATGGCGCGCGCCAGAGCCACGCGCTGCCTCTGCCCGCCCGACAGCTCGTTGATGCGTCGACCGGACAGATGCGCCATATGGACGGTCTCCAGCGCCTTCATCACCTTCGACTTGAGTGTCCCGGCCTCGACCTTCCGCAACTTCAGCGGATAGGCCACGTTCGCAAAGACATCCATATGCGGAAAGAGTGCGTAATTCTGGAAAACCATGCCCAGATCGCGCTTGTGCGGCGGCTTGGTGATGAATTCCGCATTATCGACGAGAAGACTTCCGCTATCCGGCCGTTCGAAGCCGGCAATGACATTCAGGAGTGTCGTCTTGCCCGAGCCTGACGGACCGAGGAGCGTCAGAAACTCTCCGGCGGCGATGTCGAGCGATATGCCGTTCAGAGCCTGGTAGCTTCCGTAGGCCTTGCAAATCTGGCGTATCGAAACCGAACCCGATGTCATTACCATTCTCCGTATTCGATATGCGTCAGTTCGACATCAGCAGGCTGTAGTCCTCGCGCACGAGGGCGTTGTTATCCCGCCACCAATTGGCATTCAGAAATGTCTGCTTCCTGACGTTTTCGGGGGACATGTTCGACTTGGCAAGAACGTCCGCCGAGAACTTCTTGACCTCGAAGGCCCGCGAATTAGTCGGGCCGTAGTAAGGCATCATTTCCGGAATTCGCGCCTGCACTTCGGGTGACACGACACCTGCAATGAACTTCTGCGCCGCGGCGACATGCTGCGAGCCTTTCAGGATGGCCAGGCAGCCATAGCCGAGAATGGCATCCTGATAGGTATATTCAACCGGTGCGCCATCCGTGATGACGTTGGCGACGCGGCTGCCCCAGATCGCCATCATGTCCACTTCCTTGTCCTTGATCAGTTGCGCCGACTGGGCGCCCGAAGACCACCAGACCGCGACATCCTTCTTGATCTTGTCCAGCGATGCGAGAGAACGCTTGGTATCGAGCGGATAGAGCTTGTCCTTGTCGACACCATCGGCCAGAAGGGCGATTTCCATCATCTCCTGCGGATAGGTGCTGAGCGCGCGACGGCCGGGGAAGTTTTTTACATCCCAGAGATCCTTCCAGGATTGGGGCTTTTTGTCCTTGTAGACATCCGTGCGCCAGGCGAGCACGACCGAATAGGTGTTGGTCGCGATCCAGTTGTCGCCATAGGCGAGCTTGTCGAAGCCATTGGTGTCGATGACCTTATAGTCGAGCGCCTCGAACAGTCCCTCCTTGCCGCCGACGGCACATTCGTCGGCACCGAGATGGACGACATCCCAAGTCGGAGAGCCGGACTGGACCTGAACGCGGACTGCCGCGAGCCCGTCATGCGTCTCCTCTCGCAGATCAACGCCGGCAGCATCGGCCGCCGGCTGCCAGATCGTTTTGCGCAGATCGGTCTGCAGGTTGCCGCCAAAGCCGGCGATGGTCAGCGTCGTATTCGCAGCCGAAGCCGGAACCGCAAGTGAAGCCATCATCGCCGCACCCAATAGTCCGGCCACTCTATGCCGAAGCGAAATCATGCTTGCTCCTCCCAAGAGACAGATCCAATGGCGTCCCGTCGTTCCCCTGACGGGATCGACACGGTCGACAAGTCGACAGCACCATGCCAATCTAGTTCACAGACTTAACTATATCGTTCACCTTGTCAACTATATTGATGCGACATTTTGCGACGACATGGCAGAGAGCGCAAAGTTTCGCTACGCCGGAACACAACAAGACCCATGAAAGGAATGCAGAGTGCGAAACCGCGACGAACTTGAAGCGAAATCCGGCAACTACTTCGAGCGACACGCCAGCGACACAGCGAAGGAAGCAGATATTCGCGACCTTTTTTCGTTTCAATTACAGCGGTTGGCGGGGCTTTCGACGCGTATCGCAGCCCTGTCGATACGACCGAAATACGGCGTCACACCGCGGGAATGGCGCGTCCTGGCCGTCCTCAAATATCTGGGGGAAGTGCCCCTGCAGGAGCTGGCAAAGCACAGCGGCCTACTCAAAAGCCAGATGAGCCGCACCGTTTCGACAATGATCGAACGGGGATATATCGCCAAAACAGCCAATCCGGATGACGGTCGCAGCATATTACTGACACTCAGCCCCGAGGGCCTGGATCTCTCACGCAAGATTCTGGACGATTCCTTCCAGCGCAACGAAGAAATGCTCTCGACATTGAGCCATGCAGAACAGCAAATTCTGGTGGAACTCTTGCGCCGCGTCACCCGGACAAGCAGCAAATACTATCACGAGCTGCGAAGCTCCGCCTCCCAGTCGGATCTCCGCAGCATGGAGGAGGAATGAGGTGCGCGGAAATTTTCCAGAAGAAATTTAGTTGACAATGTGAACAAATAAATCCATCTCTACCAACAGTCGGATGGAGGTGAGGCATGTCGGCCAGGGTCATAATCTGTGAATGTTTTGCGCGTGACGGGCTGCAGCACGAAGCCGCCGCCATTTCCACCAAGGAAAAGATTTCGCTGATCGACGCCTTCTCGGCTGCGGGCTTTCCGCGCATCGAGGCGACAAGCTACAGCAGCCCCGTACATGTCCCCGCCTTTGCCGATGCGTCCCAGATATTGGCAGGCATCCGCAAGCGGCAGGGATCGAGCTACAAGGCCACCTGCCCGAATCCAAAAGCAGTCCGGCGCGCGCTCGCTGACTTGGAGGCCGGCCATGGCGCAGATGAGATCAGCCTTCTTGTTTCTGCGACTGAATCACACACGCAGCGCAACCTGCGAACGACACGAGACGCGCAATGGGCAAACGTCGCCGAAATGGTTGATCTCGCCGCCGGTCGCTTCCGTCTGATCGGTGTGATTTCCATGGCGCTCGGCTGCCCTTTCGAGGGCAAGGTGGATCCGAAATCCGTGCTTGCCGATCTCGCGCATTTTGCGGAACTCGGCGTCACCCATGTCTCGGTCTGCGATACCACCGGCCACGGAACGCCAAGCAGCGTGCACGGCCTTTTCGAACGAATCATGCGCGAACTGCCGGAAGTGACGGCCATCGCGCATTTTCACGATAGCCGCGGCACCGCGCTTGCCAATTGCCTTGCCGCCCATGAAGCTGGATGCCGCTGGTTCGACAGCGCAATCGGTGGCGTTGGCGGTCATCCCACGCAGATCACTTACGGCGAGGGCTATACGGGAAACGTGGCAACGGAAGATCTCGTCAACCTGTTTGAGGCGGAAGGGATCGATACCGGCCTCGACCTCGAGAAGCTGCAGGAGGCTTCTCGCCTCTGTGAGGCAATCCTCGGGCGCGAACTGCTAAGCAGGGTCGCACGCAGCGGCTACGGCCATCTCGCAGCATAGGATCGGGAAATGACTGAACCACACACATCCATTCTTCTTGTCGAGAGCCGCGGCGCGGTTCGCATCATTACGATGAACCGACCCGACAAGCTCAACGCATTGAACACCGGACTGACGCAGGCGATCCATGATGCGCTGCTCGAAGCGGATCGCGCCCCGGAAATCCGTGCAATCGTGCTTGCCGGCAGTGGCCGCGGCTTCTGCGCCGGCGCCGACCTCGGCGAATTCGACACACTGACCCCGGACAACCAGGATCTCGTCGACAGGCGCGCCGATCTGACGTGCCGGACGCAAGCTATGATGCAGGGCCTTTCCAAACCGATCGTCTCGGCCGTGCAAGGGGCGGCCATCGGCGGAGGCGCCGGCCTTGCCATCGGTTGCGACATGATGGTGGCTGCCACCAACCTGAAATTCGGCTATCCGGAATTGAAGCACTCCATTGTCCCGGCCCTGGTCATGACCGGGCTGCAACGGTCGCTCGGTCGCAAGGCAGCGTTCGAAATGATCAGCCTCGGACGGTTGATCGGTGCCGACGAAGCGCTTTCCCTTGGCCTGTGCAATCGTGTCGTCGCACCGGATGCACTGCTTGATGCGGCGCTCGAGATTGCCGAAGCCTGGGCGGCGGCCAATCCGCTTGCCATGGCTGCCGCCAAGTCCCTCTACTACCGGGTTGGCGACCTTCCCTACGACGAGGCGATGGTCGCAGGCCGTGAGCTCAACGCGAAGATGCGCAGCTTCCGCAGGGAGGCGAAATGAAACCGCTCGACGGCATTCGCATCCTGGACTTCTCGCGCGTTCTGGCCGGACCGATGGCAACACAGATCCTGGCCGAACTCGGCGCAACGGTCACCAAGGTAGAAAGACCGAAAGGCGGCGATGAATCCCGCCTCTTCGAACCCCGGCTTCCGGGTGGCGAAAGCGCCTATTTCTTCGCTTTCAATCGCGGCAAGCGATCCCTCACGCTCAATCTGAAGTCGCCGAAGGCTCAGCATATCGCCGCCCGGCTTGCCGCGCGCCACGATGTCGTGCTCGAGAATTTCCTGCCCGGCGATATGGACCGCTTCAATCTCGGCTATGCCCGCCTCTCGGCGCTCAATCCGGGACTGATCTACGTGTCCAACACCGGCTTCGGTCAGACCGGCCCCTATCGCGACCGTGCAGGTTACGACACCGTGTTCCAGGCGCTGTCCGGCGTGATGCACCTGACCGGCCATCCGGACTCGCCACCGGCGAAGACCGGCGTACCGATTGCCGATATGACGGCTGGCCTGTGGATCGCCATCGCTATTCTCACCGGGCTGGTGGGGCGTGGACGCAGCCAGAAAGGTTGCCATATCGATCTCGCCATGATGGATATTCAGGCGAGCCTTCTCGCTCTTGCCGCGGCGCGGCTTTTCGCGCTGAACGAAGACATATCGAGATCCGGCACAGAACATCCGGGCAGAGTACCCTCGGCCGCATTCCAGTGCCGTGATGGGGGTTGGCTCCATATCAGCGGCAGCGATCAGCATTGGCTGCCTATGTGCCGAGTGCTTGGGCTCGACGATCTGGCGTCCGACCCTGTGTTGGCGCCGAATGCCGGGCGGGTCGCCAACCGCAAGCGGGTGATGGACAATATGAGGACGGCGATTGCCGCACGCGAGCGGGCAGAGCTCGCAGAGGCGCTGCGCGCAGTTGGCATCCCTGCGGGCGAAGTCAACACTGTCAGGGAGATCCTCAACGATCCCCATATGCAGGCCCGCGAAGTGGTCGGATCATTCGTTCACCCGACCGAAGGAGAATTCCCAGCCCTGCGCACGCCGATCGGTTTCGATGGCTTCGAACCGCCGGAGATCGGCTGCCCGCCGCTGCTCGGTGCCGACACCGAATTTCTGCTCAAGGACGAATTGAATTTGAGCGACGCCGATATCGGCGCGCTCCGCAGCGAGGGGGTCATCTAGTGACGTCAACCCAGGATGCCGTATCGGTGACGCAGGATGGTGCGATCGCCCGGATCGTTCTCAATCGGCCACAGGCCCGTAACGCGCTTAATCTGGAAATGTGCGTTGCGCTTCGCGAGGCGTTCCAACGAATGGATACTCAGCCCGATATCCGCGTCGTCTTGCTGTCAGCGAATGGGCCGGTCTTCTGCGCCGGCGCCGATCTGAAAGAGCGAGCCGGCAAGGATGAAGCCTGGGTGATCGCCCGCAGACATGCCTCCTTTGCCGCCTATGATGCGATCGGGCGCTGCGGCAAGCCCGTCATCGCCCTCACGCAAGGCCCGGTCGTCGGCTCGGGCGGTGAAATCCTGATGAGCTGCGACTTCGTCGTCGCCACGGAAAAAACCACCTTTCGCTTCCCCGAACCGCAATGGGGAACGGTAGGCGCCACGCAGCGGCTGCAACGCGTCATCGGCCGCATGGGCGCAAAGGAACTGCTGTTCACCGGCCGCACGATGCCTGCCGAAGAAGCCTATCGGCGGGGATTGGTCGCTCGGATCGTACCCGACGAAACATTGGCGCAGGTGGGACAGGAAATCGCCGAAAGCATTGCCTCTGCTCCACCGCTCGCGATGGCACTGACGAAGCAGGCCGTGGACCTCGGCCACGAGACGAATCTCGCGAACGGCATCCGCATCGAAATGGCAGCAATCGAACGCTGCCTTGCCGACGGGGGATGGCGATCCGGCATCGAAAAATTTTCTGAAGCGATTGGCAACAAGGGTGGCAAATGAGCATTTCTGATCTTGCGGAAATTTGCCCGCTTACGGTTTCTTCAGCCCTGCGGCGCGCAGCGACCGTTGCGCCCGATGTCGAAGCGATCGTTGCTGCCGGCGGCAGACTGACCTTTCGCGAACTCGCCGGCAAGGTTGACGATACCCGCGCAGCGCTCGCAGCCGCAGGCGTTCGTAGAGGTGACCACGTCGGCCTGTGCCTTGGTAATTCAACCGACTGGGTCGTGATATTTTTGGCGCTCGGCTCGCTCGGAGCCGTCACAGTGCCGATCAATACCCGCTTCGTCGCCGCCGAGATGGCCTATGCCTTGAGGCAGTCGCGGGTCAGCACGTTCATCACGTGTGATCGCTTCCTGAAGATCGACTTCATCGGAATGCTCCGGGAGATCTGCCCGAGCATAGATGGCGGCCTGCCTCATGACGCCTTACCCGATCTGAAGAGGATCCTGGTGCTCGGCCAGGACGTGCCCGCAGCTGCTACCAGCTGGCCCGACCTCTGCGCGAAAAAAGCGGAACCGATCGCGCCCTGTGACGAACCCGACGACATCCTGCTGATCCAATATACATCCGGCACCACGTCCTTCCCCAAAGGTGTATTGCTCAGACATCGCAACATGCTGCCAAACGGCTACCTGTCCGGCATGCGGATGGGTTTGCGGCCCGGCGACCGGTTTCACAGCGCCCGCCCGTTCTTCCACGTTGCCGGCACCACGCTCTCAATCCTCTCCTGCCTTCAGCACGCCGTCACGCTCGTCAGTATGGAGCGCTTCGAGCCCGGCGAGGCGCTGCGCCTGATGGAGGAAGAACGCTGCACGCATTTCTCAGGCAACGACACGATGGCGTTGATGCTGCTGTCGCATCCCGATCTGCAGCAACGTCGCCTCAGCCTTCGCGGCGCCTGGCTCGCCGCCTCGCCGACCATCGTCCGTCGTGTCATCGATGAACTCGGTGCCCGCGAGTGCGTCGTCGGCTATGGCCTGTCTGAAGCATCCCCCAACGTTTCGCAATCCTGCTGGTGGGAAGCGGAGGAAATTCGCGTCAGCGCCGCAATGCGTGTGCAGACTGGTGTCGACGTGCGCATCCGCCTTGACGACGGCCGCATTGGAGGCACCGGCGAGGCCGGAGAAATCCAGGTTCGCGGCTGGAATGTGATGAAGGGCTATTTCGACAAGCCGGAGGAAACCGCCGCAGCGATCGATGGCGAGGGTTGGCTGTCGACGGGCGATCTTGGCGAACTCGATGCCGCCGGTCGCCTGAAGTTCCTCGGCCGCGCCAAGGATATCGTCCGCGTCGGCGGCGAGAATGTCTCGCCCGCCGACGTTGAAAACGTGCTGCACCAGAACAGGCTCATCCGCCAGGCAGCGGTCGTCGGCATACCCGACAAACGGCTTGTCGAGGTAACCGCTGCCTTCATCATCCTGAATGAAGGTTGCGTGGCTACGCCCACCGAAATCATCGACTGGTCGAAGCGGGAAATGGCCGGTTTCAAGGTCCCTCGGCACGTCTGGATCGTGCCCGATTTCGAGTCGATCGGCATGACGGCCAGTTCGAAAATCCAGAAGAAGCAGCTTGCCGCCCATGCCCGCAAGCTTGCGGGCCTTGAGGTATGACCATGCGTATCGAAACCAGTGTCACCAAATTGCTGGGCATCGACCTGCCGATCATACAGGCGGGCATGTCCTGGGCATCCTCGAACTCCGCGCTGCCGCTCGCAGTCTCCAATGCCGGTGGCCTCGGAGTGCTCGCGGCTGGCCCCATGTTCCCGCATCATCTCGAAGAGGCGATTGACGAGATCAAGGCCGGGACAGACAGGCCCTTCGCCGTCAACCTGCCGCTTTATCGCGAAGGCGCCGAGGCGATCATGGACATGCTGATCGAAAAGCGCATTCCGGTGCTGATCGCTTCACAGGGCGGCCCGAAGAAGTACGTCGACCGCTTCAAGGCTGTCGGAACCATCTGCCTGCATGTCGTATCCGGCGAAGTGCATGCCCGCAAGGCCGCCGACGCCGGCGTCGACGGACTGATCGCCGTTGGTGGCGAGGCAGGCGGCCATCCGCCGCCGGAGCTTGTCTCGACCCTTGTCCTCGGTCGCGCGATCGCAAAATCCGTGCCGGACATCCCGCTGATACTGAGCGGTGGCTTTGCCGACGGCCATGGTCTAGCCGCCGCGCTTTCGCTCGGCGCCGGCGCTGCTCAATTCGGCTCTCGCTTCATGATGTCCAGGGAAGCACGGCTGCACCCCGCCTATCAGGATCTGCTGGTCAAGGCGGGCGTCGCGGACACGATGGTCGTCGGCCGTGGTTTCGGCGTCATCCGGGTCGTTCGCAATCGCTTTGCCGAGGAGATGGCCAAAGCCGAAGCGGACGGGCTTTCCGACGATCAGCGCAGGGCGTTGTTCATCGCCAGTTCGCTGAAGGCCGCCGCCTTCGACGGCGATGTGAGCGGAGGGAAGGTCGAGGCGGGCCAGAGTACAGGCCTTGTTTCCGAGGTTCTCCCAGCCGCGGAGATCGTCCACCGTATCGCAGCCGAATATGCGCAAGTCCTGAGCGCCCTGCCAACGCCCATTTCCGAAAGCAATCCGAGGAAAATAAGCCATGTTGAGTAAACCGCTATTGATCGACGGCACCTGGCGTGCCGGCTCTGGAAGCCGCACCGCCGCCGTTAAGAATCCCGCCACCGGACAGATCATCGCAGAGCTTTCGATCTGCGAACGCGCGGATCTCGACGACGCGCTTGCCGCAGCACAGAAGGGCTTCGAGATATGGCGGAAGATGACGGCGCTCGAGCGCTGCCGCATCATGCTTCGCGCCGCCGGCCTCGTACGCGAACGTGCCGAAGCGATCGCCCAGCATATGGTACGGGAACAGGGCAAGCCGCTTGCCGAGGCGCGTGGCGAGGCCAATGCCGCTCCCGAACACATCGAATGGCATGCTGAAGAGGGGCGTCGTGCCTATGGGCGTGTCATTCCGGCCCGTATTCCCGGCGCACGCCAGATGGTAATCAAGGAGCCGGTTGGGCCCGTCGCCGCCTTCTCGCCGTGGAACTTTCCGATCAATCAGCTTGTACGCAAGATCTCGGCGGCGCTTGCCGCCGGATGCTCGATCATAGCCAAGCCGCCGGAAGAGACACC
>NZ_JAELUG010000199.1 GCF_016429255.1 Rhizobium sp. ASV8 | reverse complement strand
ACCCCCCTGCCCGCGCAGGTGCGGTTGCGGCGGCGCGGAAACCTCACCTATGCCTTCAACTACGGCCCCGAAGACTGGAAGGTGCCAGTGGAGGCCGATCTGGTGCTCGGCGGCGCGGTCCTGGGCCCTCAGGAGGTTGCCGTTTGGCGAACAGACAGTGGTACCGTTACCTCACAGAAGGAGACCAGCCGATGACTTCGCTCTCATCATCCCCTGCTTCCCCGTCATCCCGCGCGCATGTAGCGGCGCTGACGGGTGGAGAACTCGCACTCACGGCTTTTCGCACGCAAAACGGCATCTTCACCTACTGTGACGATTGCCTGTCGATGGAGGCGCAGCCGCGGACGAACTATTTCGTCAATCCGGACGGCAGCCCGGCGGACCATTCCGCGCCGGTCGCCGCGCTGGTGATCGAGGCTCCCGTATTCAGCTTGTATGCCCGGGTGCGCACCGGGCTCGGCTCGCTCTACGATGCGGCCGGGCTGATCATCGAAACTGGAGACCCGGCCTCTGGCCGGGTTGGGGAATGGGGCAAATGCGTCATCGAGCTTTCCCCCTTCCTGCGCCCTACCATCGTCAGCGTCGTCACCCGGGATGTCTCAGATGACGCAAATGGCGAGGAACTCCACACCCCCGAAGCGCATCTACGGCTGCACCGCAACGGGCCAATTCTGGCTTTCCACTGGTCGCTGGATGGCGCCGTATGGAAGCTGGTCCGCCTTTTCAGCCTGAAGGGCATGGACTGCCCGCTGCGAGCGGGGATGATCGTGCAAGCGCCGATGGGCGACGCGCTGGGAGCAGTATTCTCCGGAATCTGCCTGGAGACGGGCGTCACAATCGACCTGCGCAACGGGGAATAGGAGCTCTTCTCAATTGCAAATCTATTGAAAAAATCCATTGATGCCCGAAAGAGCAATGAAGATTTTCATTGAGACTTTGATGAGCGATTTCACGTGGCGTCCTTTTCAGGGTGCGGTGTTTCTGTGGGCAGCCCGATGGTATTGCCGCTATCGGATCAGCTACCACGACCGTAAGCGGATGATGGGCGAACGGAATGTGCCCGTCGACCATTCCATGATTGATCGTCGATTTCAGAGATAAGCGCCGGAGCTCGAAAAGCGGCTGCGCTGGTGCTGGCGTCGGCCGCAGTCAACGAGTTGGCGCGTTGAAGAGACCTTTGTGAAAGTCCGCGGGCAATGGACATACCTCGACCGGGCCGTCGATAAATTCGGCAACGCGATCGACTTCTATCTGCCTGCGACACGGAACGCTAAGGCGGCGAAACGATTTCTCGGCAAGGCCTTGAATGGTCTGAAGGACTGAGAAAGGCCGACCGTCATCAACACCGACAAGGCTCCCGACTTATGGCATCGCCAACGCGCAGTTCAGGGCTGAAGGCAAATGCCCCGCGGGATCTGAGGCACCGGCAGGTCAAGTATCTGAACAACGCCGTCGTGGCCGATCACGGCAAGCTGAAACCACTGATCAAACCAATGAGAGGGTTCAAGACGCTTAACACCGACTATGCGACGATCAATGCCTACAACAAATCCGAAACTCGATACAGAGAATTGATCCAAGCGTGGCATCGGCATGCCGGTTGCGCATCATACAATAAAGGAGATTTATGAAACGAATACTGATAGTCGACGACTCACGAACAATTCGAAACCTCATCCTCTTGTCCCTTGATGTGACGGCATTCGTTGTCTATCTGGCAGGGGATGGCCAGGCCGCGCTGGATATATTGCAGGATGCCAAACCGGGCCTGTTGATTACGGACATCCACATGCCGCGACTAGACGGGCTCCAGCTCATAGAACGCGCCCGCAACTCGGATCGATTCAAAGCATTGCCCATCCTGGTTCTGTCGACCGAAATGGAACGGGAATACAATCTCAAGGCTCGTTCCGCAGGAGCAACCTGTTGGATATCGAAGCCCGTAGAAGCGTCGACGCTACTGGACACAATCCAGAGGGTACTTGAGCTTGCGGAGCTGCAGGCGCGCGTCGAATGAGAGGAGGACCAGCCGATTTCACATTGTCATGCGCGTCGATCAATGCCTCGCAAAATTGATCTGAACGGTCCGTGCATCGTCAACCGCTCAAGCCTCATCTCGCCGGCCCCGATCATAAGACATTGAGCCGACGAATGTGGACACCGAGCTTGGCCGGATGTCGCTCTCCGATCTTCCAGACCACGCGCTCGTCGTGAGGGAGAGAGGCTCGAAAGCGCGAAAAAACTGGAGGACAGCGCCGCCGCGGCAGGTGTCAAGCTCGCTCCAATGATCGAAGCGGAGGGCCGTGAGGCAGTCCGCGGGATCGGGGCCGCTGGGGGCGTTGACTTCGTATCTCAGGCTGAGTTCGGGCAGGACGAACGGCTTGTACCGATCGAGATCGACGGCGCCGACATGCTCATGGAGGAGGCGTTGATCTGCCTCAAGATCGAACTGGGGCTAAGTTCGTCAGCGCATTTTCAAGATCGCCGGTTCGATGGACAGCACTTCCCCGTAATCGCCGAGGTTCGATTGGCTGTGTTCGAATTGGGCCTGGGTGTTAGTCCCATCCAAGCGCCGAAGTGGCACCCCGATTTGAATCCGCCGGGATCCGGAACCAGGGGCTTTGTGGTCGCTGGTGATGGCACCGACACCGAGGGTCGTCGTCTGTCGGCGCAGACCTTGATCGCGCTTCCATTCCGCAACGATTGCACATTCGAACTCGTCGAGCCGATGGCCAGGGTTTCGATCTGGTCGAAGATCGCCGTAGGGGCGAAGCATAGGGCCGCGGATAGTCAAGTCCGCGCTGGCGTTCTTGTGCAGAATAATGGCCTACATTGCCAACCACGCGAAGCCACAGCAAAGTCCGTTGAGCAGACCGAGAAATTGACACGGAGCAAGCTCGGCGTCGGGAATGGAGAGCGCCCGGTTTCGTTGACATGCTGAAGATAACCATAAGGGCGTGTATCGTCGGCGGCTCCCAGAAATTGACGATAGCCTGGCCGAGTCTTCCGAGCACTTGGGGCAGGATCACGCAACGCCTCGCGATCGGCAGGCCCATCGCAAAACACCATACGGTCGGCCCGGCAGAATGCCCCAGAATGCCTTTGGCAGAAATTGATTGTTGAATGTCATTGCTGCCAACCCTTCTCAGATCGATACTCATCGACACTTATCGATACTTATCGATATAGCCGCGATTGGAGATTTTTGATGACCGTTCTGAATATTGGAAGACGCAATGCCTGGATCCTTGCACTCTGCCAAGCACTCTACATCTGTGCCATTTCTGTGGATCTGACACTCACCGGCATCACCGGATATCAGCTCGCGCCCGAGAAATTTCTCGCCACATTGCCGTTCGCGCTGATTACCGTAGGCGCTACTCTCGTGACTGTCTCCGCCGCCTTCATCTTGCAGAGATTAGGACGTCGGTTTGGCTTTGCGCTCGGCTCGCTCTGCGGTGCAGTTGGCGGTCTCGTCTCTGTCTGGTCGATCCTGCACGGCAATTTCTGGCTCTTCTGCCTCGGCACCGCCGGCGTCGGCGCCTTCCAAGGGTTTGCTCAATTTTATGCCATTGCTGCAGCCGACTCGGTGGGCACGAACTATAAAAGCCGTGCGATTTCCACCGTTCTTGCCGGTGGTATTCTGGCTGCGCTGATCGGTCCTATACTGGCGACGACAACGAAGGATATGCTATTCGGCATCGCATTTGCCGGTGCTTATCTTCTTGTGGCGGCTCTTTCGCTGCTATCGGCTTTTGTCTTTCTGATCTTCTTCCGCGATGTCGACGTCGTCAACAGTACCGAGGTAGAGGCCACGCATCCGCCGCGGCGACTTGGAAAGATTATGCGCCAGCCGATCTTCATAGCCGGCGTCGCCACGACGATGGCGGGTTCCTCTGCGATGCTGCTCGTCATGACGGCATCGCCACTCGCCGCTGTAACGTGCGGCTTCAGCATCGATGATGGCGCGCATATCATTCAATGGCACCTGCTCGGTATGTTCGCGCCTTCCTTCTTTGCGGGCCGGCTTGTCCACCGCTTCGGCATAGCGCCGATATTGTCCGCTGGCATGGTGCTGATGGTGACCTGTGTTGCTATCGCCACCGTCTCCACAACATTGACCGCCTTCTATCTCGCGCTCAGCGCCCTCGGTCTTGGTTGGAACCTTCTTGTAGTTTGCGGAACGACATTGGTGTCGCAATCCTATCTTCCATCAGAGCGTGGAAAGGCACAAGCGCTGGCCGGGCTGCTTGGAAATCTATCGGCAATGGTCGCGACCCTGTCGGCGGGCGCTATATTGGAAAGTTTTGGCTGGTCAACAATCAATCTGCTTACCCTGCCGGTGCTTTCCGTCGCTCTCTTGCTTGTGCTGAGATGGCGCGGCATCAGTCGCTCTATAGTAGGAGAAGGTCTTGCCTGAGCGCCTCGTTGTTATGATTGCCTACGACGGCGTCAATCTGCTCGACATCGCCGGCCCGCTTCAAGCCTTTGCGTCTGCAACGTTGCAAGCAAAGCATAATGCGTCGGGTTATCGGATGATGACCGCTTCGGAATTCGGCGGCGCTATTCGTACCGACCCCGGCCTGATGGTGGAGACCCTTTCACTCGATGAATTGGTGCTGTCCGACATCGACACACTTATCGTCCCTGGCGGAGCTCCCGCCAAGGGCGCCTTTGGGCTAGAGGTGCTCATCGCCTGGCTTGCGACGGCGGCTCCCCACGTTCGGCGGATCTGTTCTGTGTGCACCGGCGCCTTCGTGCTCGGTGACGCCGGTCTCCTTGACGGGAAGCGCGTCACTACACATTGGTCGTGCTCGGAAGAACTCGGTCGGCGCCATCCTGCGATCGGAATGGAACCGGATCGCATCGTCATCAATGACGGACAAGTTTGGACGTCGGGTGGAGTAACCGCCGGTATAGATCTCGCCTTAGGGCTGATCGATGCCGATTTGGGCCATGCCATCGCCGCTGCGACGGCACGCCAGCTCGTGGTTTTCATCACGCGGCCCGGCGGACAAAATCAGTTCAGGGCGCCGCTTGTGCTGAAGCACGATCTCTCGCCGACATTTACGTCGCTGCACGCTTGGATTGCCGAGCATTTGCATGAGGACCTGCGTGTCGAAAGCCTGGCAGCCAAGATGGGAAAAAGTCCGCGAAACTTTGCACGCCTTTATGCCGCGGAAGTGGGACGCACACCGGCGCGGGTCGTGGAATTGATGCGATTGGAGGCGGCGTGTCAGGCACTCGAGGAGACTGATCGGTCCTTCAAGATGATTGCCGCTGACGTTGGGCTTGGCAACGAGCAGAACCTGCGGCGCGTCATGCAGCGTCAGTTCGGAATTGGTCCCTCGGACTATCGCGCCCGCTTCGGCAGCCAAGTCGTACTTCTCGACCGCCTATCGTCGTGAGCCAAGGGCGATGTCAACTTAGCTTGAATTCGGTTACGCGGGAGACGCTTTGCCTTCAGGATTGAACTCAGTCCAACCGCTCCTCATAATGCATTGCCGGGACAGTGCCATGGTAACGCCTTCCGAAACAATCCAGCGGAGCAGGTGTGATTCAGCAGAATGGAATGCTCGAAATATCGAAATCGTTGGAAATACTTATGCGATTTCCGTGTCAGCTATCTTTAAACCTATAGGCGCAATCCCTACGTGATCTTCCGTTATGTCTATCAAGGCAACACCGATGTGAGAGCCCTCACGACCACGCCGTCCCTCAGTGGGGACTGGAGACGCGCGGTCACCTTTCCAAACAATGAGCAGCCCCAGCATTCGACGCGCCCTTAGTGCGTCGAGCGCATAGGCGCAATCTCCCCGTCTTATGAACCGTGCACCAACCGGGCGGCAGTCGGGTGGACGAACCCGTGCGCCCTTAGGAGAGAAAGATGGATGCCCTACCCAATCTCAGTCCGATGGAATGGATGGCGATCGAAATCGCCGTTCCGGTCGTCGTGCTGGCCGTCCTGTTTCGCTGGAGCGGCATCGTTCGCTATATCCCCAACGACAGGCTCGGTATCCTCGAAAAGCTGTGGAGCTTTCGCGGCTCCGTTGAGAACGGCTTCATCGCGCTCAACCGCGAGGCCGGCTATCAGCCGGAAGTCGTGCGCGGCGGCCTGCACTTCTTCATGCCGTTCCAATATTCGATGCATCGCGCCAATCTCGTGACCATTCCACAGGGCCAGATCGGCTATGTCTTTGCCCGTGATGGCAAGCCGCTGCCTCCGACACAGACACTGGCTTCCAATACTGAAGCCGATGACTTCCAGGATGTGCGCAGCTTTCTCGAAAAAGGCGGGCAGAAAGGACCGCAGCGCAAGATCCTGCGCGAAGGCACTTATGCCATAAATCTTGCGCAGTTCATCGTGCTGACCGCCCAGTCGATCTATGCCGTCAATCTGAGCACGTCAGAACAAGACCTATTCGCCGATATGTCCAGCATGATCACGGAGCGGGACGGCTTCGAGCCGGTCGTCATCCATAATGCCGAGGACATGATCGGCATCGTCACCATTCATGACGGCCCGGCGCTGCCGGATGGCGAGATTATCGCGCCGACCGTTGCCAACGATCCGAAAGACCCGAACTTCCACAACAATTTTCAGGACCCGGAGAAGTTTCTCAATGCCGGTGGTTACCGCGGCCGGCAGTTGCAGGTGCTGGCCGACGGCAGCTATTTCCTGAACCGCATCTTCGCGACCGTCGAGCTGGTCGAGAAGACGATCATTGACGTTGGCACAGTGGGTGTCGTCGTCTCCTATAACGGCCGGCATGGCACGGATATCTCCGGCCAGGCCTACCGTCATGGCGAACTGGTTGAGATCGGCGCACGGGGTGTCTGGTCAACACCCCTTCTGCCCGGCAAGTACGCGTTCAATACCTATGCCGGCAATATCATCACCGTGCCGACCACGAACTTTGTGCTCAAATGGACGAAGGAACAGTTTGGCGAGCACAGGCTGGATGAGAACCTGTCTGAAGTGTCGTTGATCACCAAGGATGCGTTCGAGCCAGTGCTGCCGCTCTCCGTCGTCGTGCATATCGACTATATGAAGGCACCGCTCGTGGTGCAGCGTTTCGGCGACATCAAGCGGCTGGTCGAGCAGACGCTTGATCCGATGGTCTGTGCCTACTTCAAGAACATCGCCCAGACAAAAACGCTGATCCAGCTTTTGCAGGAGCGTAGCGATATCCAGCGCAAGTCGGGCGAGGAAATGCGCGAAAAATTCACCTCCTACAGCCTCGAGCTCCAGGAAGTGCTGATCGGTACGCCGCGCGCCGCCAATGGTCAGAACAGCATAGAGCAGATCCTCATCCAGCTACGCGAGCGCCAGATCGCGGTTGAAAAAGTCGAGACCTATAAGTTGCAGGAGGCGGCCGCGATCCAGGAGCGCACATTGCGAGAGAAAGAGGCACTCGCGGAACAGCAGGCCAAGATCACGACGTCAGCTCTGACCATCGAGATCAGCGAGAACGAGGGTAAGGCGCAACTCGCCCGCACCCGTCAGCAGGCCGAAACCATTCAGGTCACAGCCAAGGCAGAGGCCGAGAAGGTGCGGCTTGCCGGGTTGGGCGAGGCAGACAGGATCAAAGCCATCGCGCTTGCCGACGCCGAACGCATCAAGGCGACCGGTTTTGCTGATGCAGAGAAGGTGCGCGCCGTCGGCTTGGCCGAGGCCGAGGCCACCGAGAAGAAGGTCGCGGCCTTCGGTGGGCCTGACTATCAGCTCAACTCGCAGGTCCTCATGCGCTTCGCTGAGGCGATCGAGAACGGCAGGCTACCGCTCGTGCCGCAGATCCAGATCGGCGGTGCAGGTGGCGAGAAGGGAGCAGCTAATGGTCTCGTGGAAATGATGCTGTCGATGCTGGTCGCAGACCGGCTTGGGTCGCAAGGTTCGCCGGCTGCTGTGCCGGCGCCGGTCGAGCAGAATTGATTGTGGATGGGCCGGTTATCCGGCCCATTTGCATGCGGCGTATATGCTCGAGGTTGATGGCATACCCGTATTGCCATCAATTGACGGCGTGCCAGGTCCAGTGGCTGCGGTGGCCCGAGTGCTCCGTCTTGAACGGAAAGGATAGCGCCGGCTGCGGGTATCACTCGGCGCATTGATTCCATCGAAGCGCTTCAAACGTGAGCGTCCGGTGAGCTGTTTTTGCTGATCGGGCAAATCAGGCGATGTTCTGGCATTAGAACCAGCATTAGTGCTGACATTAGTACCAGAACAAAGAGGTTTCATGGCTCGCATAGAGATCATGTCCGGTACCGAGCGCAGACGGCGTTGGTCGGACGAGGCGAAGCTGAGGATACTTGCGGAAGCTGATGA
>NZ_JAELUG010000198.1 GCF_016429255.1 Rhizobium sp. ASV8 | reverse complement strand
GTACTGCAGAGAGAATACCGGCCGGAATGCCGATGATCCACGAGACGACGGCAGCACAGGCCGCCAGCAACAAGGTGGCGGGAAATGCGGTGAGGATCAGGGTCGTCACGCTGCGATTGAGCTTGATCGACGTGCCGAGATCGCCATGCAGCGCATCCCAAAGGAACCGCAGGTAGCGCGTGAGCAGCGGATCGTCGAGATGCATCTGCGCACGTATCCGCGCGATGACATCGGCACTGGCGTGTTCCTTCATCATCAGTGCCACCGGATCGCCCGGCACCACGTTCAACATGACGAACAGAATAGCGGTGATCCCGATGAGCACCGGAATCGAAACGAGAATGCGTCGGATCGCAAACATCAGCATCGGCGAAGAGTTCTTTCAGCGGCGCCCGCGCGAAAGGGCGAATGGACGGTAGCAGGGGACGCGAGCGCAACCGCACGCGCCCCACCGCATAATTCCCGAGCCCGAAGTGTTTCGGACGTGGAATTATGCGGCCGGCATGACGTGTATGGCCTGGCCTTATTCGACCTCGACCTTGTAGTAGCTCATGTCGCTCCAACCGTTCCACGGAACGACGAAGTTCTTCACGCGCTTCTGCACGACGAAACTGTGATCCAGGCTGAAGAGCGGCACCCAGGCCGCATCCTTGCCGACGATTTGCGCAGTCAGATCCTGATAGAGCTTGCAGCGGGCAGCCGGGTCCGTCAGGCTACGCGCCTTTTCGACAGACGCGAATACTTCGGGATCGTTATTGTTGTAGGCGCGGACCTTGCTGCCGCTCTCCGAGAAGAACGTGTAGAAGAAGTTGTCCGGATCGTTGAAATCGGCCGACCAGACCTGGGTATAGGCGTCCGAATCGCCCACCTTGCGGGCGGCAAGCCAGGCGGCCTCGTCTGTGGTGACGATGTTGGCCTTGAATCCGGCTTCTGCCACTTGCGCCTGAATGATCTGGTTCATGTCTGACCATTTGGGCGACCAGCTCGACACCTGCTGCAGGTTGATGTCGACGCCGTTCGGATAACCGGCCTCGGCAAGCAGCTCCTTCGCCTTTGCTGGGTTGTGCTCAATCGGGGCGGCGGCCGCATAACAGGTCAACCCGCGCGGCATGACGCCGTCTTCGAGCTTACCCTTGCCGTAGAAGTTCTTGTCGAGGATGGCCTGACGGTCGATCGACATCTGGAAAGCGCGGCGCACGCGCGGATCGTCGAACGGCTTCTTCTTCTGGTTGATATTGTAGTAATAGAGCCCAACGCGCGGGCCTGAGCGGATGAGAGACTTCCACTGGTCGCTTCCGTAGAAATAAGGCGTCTGCGTCGGAGCGTAGTCGAGATCGAACACATCGATTTCATCGGACTCGAACAGCATCCGAAGCGTCTCGGAATCGGAAACGACGCGGATGAGCAGTTTGTCGAGCTTCGGCCGGCCGCGGAAGTAGTTGTCGTTGGCTTCGAGCGTCTGGCTGTCGTTCAGCGTATAGTCGCGCAGAATGAACGGGCCGGTGCCATTGGTGGTTTCCGGCGTCAGACCGAACTTGTCGCCAGCAGCCTCGGTGAAGGCGCGGTTGTAGATCGAAGCCTGCGGACTTGCGAGCAGTGCGAGGAAGGCAGCATAGGGCTGGCTGAGCTGGATCTGGACAGTGTACTTGTCCACCGCTTTCAGGCCGGAAACGCTGTTGGCCTTGCCGTCGAGCCGGTCCTTCGAACCAGCGACGAAGGTGAGGATATCGGTTCCGAGCGCCTTGGTTGCCGGATTGAGCATCCGGTCGAAGGTATAGACCACATCATCGGCGGTCAGTTCGGCGCCGTTGTGAAACTTCACACCCTGTCGCAGGTGGAAAGTGTAGGTGAGACCATCGCTGGAAACTTCCCATTTCTCGGCAAGGCCAGGCACCAAGGCGGACTCGCCGGGCTTGGTGGTTTCAGCTTCGATCAGGCGATCGAAGATGTTGAGCGGAAGCGTATAATCATCCGACGTCATCTGGCCGTCGGCGGTCTTCGGGTCTTCCGTGTAGGAGACGCGCAGCATGTTCTCGGCAAGAACCGGCGAGACCAGGGTTAGGCCGACCAGGCTGGTCGCCAGCAGCAATTTCATTTTGTTATTCACATTTCACCTCTTGGCGGTTTTTCGGTTTCCCGGTAGCGACCGCTCTTACGGCCCCTACACCAGCGACTTGTTTTCAGTCTCGCGGGGCCTGTCGCACAATCCCGCGATTAATACTACCATTTAGCGGCTGGGATTTTCGCCCGCCAGCCATGATCCGGCCTGTTCCAGTTCCAGGGCATCGGCAATGTTCGTCCTGCGGCGAATGACACGGAACTGTCCGCCATCGACCAGGACTTCGGCAACGAGATCGCGTGAATTGTAGGTCGACGACATTGCGGCGCCGTAGGCCCCAGCATTGTCGAAAACAACGAGATCGCCGGCGACGATTGTGCCCAATCCCTGATATTTTCCGAAATCGTCCGAGCTTTCGCAGATCGGACCGACGATCCGGCAGACATCGTCCCTTTCGACCGCGCGTGGTGCCTCAACGGTCAGCACAGGATGCGTCGCACCATAGAGAGCTGGACGCATCAGATCATTCATCGCCGCGTCGATCACGGCGATCGGTATGCCGGCGCTCTCCTTCAGGTAGAGGACTTCGCTGACGAGGATACCAGTGCGCCCCGCCAGCCAGCGGCCCGGCTCCACATTCAGCGCGCAACCCAGATCGCCGACGGTCTCTGCGATGATCGAGGCGTATTCCACAAGATCGGGGCCGGCATGCGCGTCATCACCGATCCCCAATCCCCCGCCCAGATCCAATCTCTCGACGGAAAGCCCCGCCGCACGTAGCTCCCGTACCACATCGGCAAGCGCCGCCCAGGCGTCGCGGAAGGGAGAGAGGTCGAGAATCTGTGAGCCGATATGCACGGCAAGGCCAACCATGTTCAGCTCGGGGCGCATAGAGGCTTCCGCGTAAATGGCCGGAACCTCGCCAATGGCAATGCCGAACTTGCTGTCCTTCTTCGCGGTCGTAATCTTGGCGTGGGTGCGCGCATCTACGTCCGGATTGACGCGCAGGGCAACCGGCGCGCGGATACCGGTTTCGCGAGCCACCTCCGCCACGATTTCCAGCTCGGCAGGGCTTTCGACATTGAGCTGGTGCAATCCTGCTTCCAGGGCGGCGCGGATTTCGGCTCGTGTCTTGCCGACACCGGAAAAGATGATGCGTTCCGGCGGCGTTCCGGCGGCCAGCGCACGCGCCATCTCCCCGCCCGAAACGATATCCATGCCGGCCCCAAGGCGCGCAAGCTCCGCCAGCACGTTGATGTTGCTGCTGGCCTTGACGGCGAAGCAGATGGAGACATCAGACGCCGCGATTGCCGATTTCAAAATCGCGTAATTCTGCCGCAACGCGCCTGCGGAATAACAATAGAAGGGCGTGCCGATGGCATCGGCGATGCGATCGAGCGACATGTCTTCTGCGTGCAGCCGGCCATCGCTTCTGCGAGCGAGCCAACGGCTCGGAGTTTCGGCTTTGTTTGTTTGGGAAGGGGCAATCGTATCGGTCATGATGTGCATTCAATGTTGCGGTCGCGCGAAGATTCCAGATTGTTACATGATTATGAAATGCTTCTTCTGCCATTTTTATTCATTTTTGATATAAGCAATTGGGGGAGGATTTGATTTGAAACTCAATCAGCGACAGATCGACGTATTCAATGCTGTCATGGTCAACAAAAGCGTCACGGCCGCCGCGGTGCGGCTGGGGAGCTCGCAACCGACGCTCAGCCGCGAGATTCGCGAGATCGAGCAGCGTCTCGGTTTCGAGCTTTTCCAGCGCTTCGGCAAGCGACTGACCCCGACCGAGCAGGCGGTACTTCTGCATGAGGTGGTGCTGCGCTCCTTCGTCGGGATGGACGAGATCAACCGCGCGGCAACCGCCATCCGCACCCGCAGCGCCGCCAATTTCCGCATCGCCACTATCCCCGCTTATGCAGAATCAATCATCCCGCGGGCAATACAGTGTCTGCTGCGGGCGCGTCCGCCCATGCATTTCTCGATTCATTCACATGAGGAGCCGTCGCTGCGTCACGAAATGACGACCCAGGTCTTCGATCTCGGTTTGACGGAAAGCCTCACCGAACGCGAGGGAACGGCCAGCGAAACCATCGCTGCGGGCGATATGGTTTGCGTCTTGCCTCAGGGACACCGTCTGGCTGGCCAAAGAGAACTGACGCCGATGGATTTTACCGGCCAGCCCTTCATCTATTTCGGCCAAAACGATCCCTATCGTCACAAGCTCGACCAAGTGTTTCAGTCGGCGGGCGTCACCCGCGATTATGCCGCAGAAACGACGACGGCAACGAGCGTCTGCGCCATGGTGGCGGTCGGCGTCGGTATTTCGGTGATCAATCCGTTGACTGCGGCAAGCCATACGGGCCGCAACGTGGTGTTTCGGCGGCTCTCGGTCTCTGTGCCTTATCTTCTCTCGGTCTGGCGGCCTGCTCGCAGCACGCGTACGGCTCAAGCCAAGAAATTCGTCACGGCGCTGCGCGATGTCGCGGCCGATATGTCGGCCAGTCTTCAGCAATCCCTGGATGCATAGGATCGGGCGGCCCAAATAGAAAAGGGCCGGAGCGAAAGCCCCGACCCTTGTCCGGCTTATGATTACGCCGCAACTTAGTTGTTGAGGGCACCGCCGACGATAGCACCAAGCGCGAAGGCCGCCGCAGGATACCACATGCCGTCGCCATGACGACGATAGCCGGGCCGCCGATCGCGATAGCCGCGATAGCCATGATAGTAACCGGGCCGATCGGCGCCACGATGAGGCCCCCATCCAGGTCTGCCAGCTCCGCGCGGCGGCGGTACGTCCCGGCGATAATCGCCGTGGCGGTCGTGATGACGGCGAGGCCATTCCTGTGCATTGGCAAGCGGTGCCGCAAGCGTTGCAGCGGCAACGATGGCAATGAAAATCTTCTTCATCAGAGGCTTCCTCATTATTAACAAGTGAACCTTAGTAACCATAAGGTGAATGAAAGGTAAAATTTCCCTCCCAGATATGGGGTTGCCTGCAGGCTATAAGGTAGAATGCACCCAGCCCACCGCGCGCCGCTAGAACGGCCACAACGCAACTCAGTCCGGCGAATTCCGCGATCAAGGGCCTAGTGGCCCCGGGTCAGTCGTTTCGAGCAACCGCCGGATCTCTAGCCGCCAGAAGCCTCGCCATGGCGCTCAACAGATCGGTCTGCGAGATCAGCCCGAGCACCCGCCGATCGGTATCCACGACGATGACGGCGTGCGTACGCCCATCGGTCAGAACAGGCAGGAGCGACAGAGCAGGATCGGCCGCATCGGCAGTTTCAGGCTTTGACAGCGCCCGCTCGATGCTGCCGATGCCTTCCGACAGCTCACGCAGGCCGATCGTCCCGATCAGCCGCCCTTCCCGATCTTTGACCGGCAGCGTGCGAATATTGTGCTTCAACAGAAGATAGCGGGCATGATCCGGCTCTGCATTCTCAGCGATAGCGATCACATCGCGCGACATGATGTCGGCGCAACTGATATCACCGTGTGACCGCACAGCCGCCTGCAGCTCAACCTGACGCAAAAGCCTGCTGAGGTCCGCGCGGTCGATATCGAAAGTCTCGTCAAATGCCTCCAAGGCGGAGTCGACGTCTTCCTCGCGAAAGCCCACGCGCAAAGGCGGTGGCAGATCGCGTGTCTGATGAGTATTTTCCACGGGCCTCGCCGCGACATGCGGATAGTTGCGCTTCGAAAGCTTGTGGAACACCAGCCCGAGACCAACGAGAAGACAGGAGTTCAAGGCAACCGGCACGAAGGGAAACAGGAAGCCCCAACCCGCAACAACCGGACCGCCGAGAACCGCAGTCAGCGCCGCCGCGCCACCCGGCGGATGAAGACACCGCGTGAGCGACATGGCGGCGATCGCCAGCGAGACGCCAACCCCGATGGCAAGCACCGGGTCATGAATGAGATAGGCTGCAAAGATACCCATCATGGCGGAGATCGTATTCCCGCCGATGATCGACCAGGGCTGGGCAAGCGGACTTGCCGGAACGGCGAAAAGCAGCACGGCGGACGCACCCATCGGTGCGACGATGAGCGGAAGATGCGGCCCCTGCCCGAAAAAATAGCCGCTGATGACGCCGGTAAGGCCGATGCCGATCAGCGCGCCGAGACACGCCATCAACCGTTCGCGGAGCGTCGCACCGGCGAGGATCGGGGAAAACAGGCGAAACCGGCTGGTTCTCGCCTTCTGGGGGCCTGGACGCTGCATGATGAAACCAGTCTTGAAGAGATATGGCGGGAATGAATGACGAAACTCGGCTAATGCGCCACCCGTCGGGCGACGCTGGCCTTGGCGGTGACGAGAACTTCGCGAAACGCATCGAATGCGTTCGGACGGTCCCGTCGGCGAGAAATGAGCATGGTGTCGACGGTGGCCAGCTGATACGTCTGCGAAATCATCGGCCAGTGCATCAGATCGAGGACCGACTTCGGCATGACGCCCGCGGCATTGCCGGCGGCCACACTCGCCAGAATGGCGTGATAGGAGCCGACTTCGGCCGTCTTCAGCACGCTCGATTTGCTTGCCCAGCTTTCGGCAATCCTGCGGTAGGTACAACCGGGTTCCAAGGCGGCAATCGCCTCGATCCTCAGATCTGCGACCGAACGGATCTGAGGATGGCCGAATGGCAGGACAAGCAGCAGATCTTCCACAAATATCGGCTCGATTTCGAGTTGCTCGAGTTCGGCTTCGAAGCCTTCGTCTTCACCCAACATCGCGTCAGGTGGCCGGGCGATCAGCGCGCAGTCCAGTACACCGCCCAGAACATCCCTGGTCAGATCCCGGGACGCACCGAGAGTGAGCTGGAGCGACACATCCGGCCACATCTGCTTGAACTGGTTGAGCGCCGCCGGCAGCCGGCTTGCTGCCGTACTTTCCATTGTTCCCAAACGCAGAACACCCGATGGGCGCAGAGACCTGACGGCTTGACGCGCCTCAAGTGCAAGCGCTGCAAGCTGATTGGCATAGGTCAGAAACGTCTCGCCCTCCTGCGTCAAGGTCATCTTCTTGCCGTCGCGGCTGAAGAGCGGGACGCCGAGGTTTTCCTCCAGCAGCTGAATTCGCGTCGTCACATTCGACGGTACGCGGCCAAGCACCTTCGCAGCCTTTGTCACACTACGGTCACTCGCGACTGCAAGGAAGATTTCGATCGATGAAAGGTCCAACGGAAAAGTCTCGAATTGCGAATTATATTGACATATCGTTCCCTATATAAAAATCATTATCGTAGCTCAAGCCTATTTCGGCGTGACGGCAGGAGCGGCCTCGATGTCGCAATAACCCGCGCGCACCATCATCTCTTTCCTCGAAAAGACGTGAGGGCACTGCCCGTCGCTGGGCGCGCCCAACCCTCCACGAAACCTCCACGGATCATCGATAGGATTGCAACACGCTAGGTGTCTTATCGACATCAGCGCTTCGTCCCGCGGTGTGCCCGACGAGCGTACACATGCGAGACCGCAGGAGCGGCGAGTAACGCTCCTTGCCGGACATTCAACAGGATACTTCGATGCCGATAAAAAGCATAGCCCAACGCCCTGCGGCTGGACCGCTGCCGCCGTTGTTTTGCCAATACAGGCCCGAAGCTATCCAATTCGAGCCGAAAAGGACGCCCGAATGTTCAGATTTCTGATGCTGGCGCTACTGGCCGTGATGCTGTTGACCGCGCTCCTGTTGCTGGGCGCGACGGCGGCGCTGACCGGAGGCTGGATTCGACTGGCAGTTCCCGCGACCATCCTTGCCGCGACCGTGGTCGCGGTGGGATTCGCGCTAGGCGAACAACCTTGAGAGAGACGCACGCCACAAGACGAGCAGACGCCGTTCCTAACGGCGGCGTCTGCTCACGGGTGCAATGACAAGCGTATTTCGAAGGGGCCGGATGGATCTCGCTCCTTCAAAGCCTCTTGCCACCGAACGAATTTGCAGCCACTCTACAACCACCGGCAATCATCAAGAAAGCTGTTCACCTTCATCGATCCTGTGCAGAATCTCCACGAAATCCACACAGAAAGAGGCTATGCGTTCAGCCGCAGGAGGTCGCCATGTGGTTTCGGGCCTCGCTGGAGCATGACGATTTGTAAGGACTATTATCATATTGTCTCCAGGCCAATCACGGCTTTTGGAGCGGGCGGGCTGATCTCCGGGCCGAAACGCGGGGCTTGTGGCGCTCCGCGCATGAAGGTAAGCGATCTTCGATGATCGAGAGGGACGTCGCCTAACATGAAACGCCAGTCCAGGACCCAAAAGGCACTCCTTGCGATCGCGCTGACGATGGCGTCGATCCTGTTCGCCTACCCGGCCGCAGCGGGATATGTCCCGACCAATGTCGTGCTTCGCTCGGGACCGAGCGCGCAGGTTCCCGCCGTGGGGATGGTGTTGGCCGGTTCCCGCGTTCATCTTTACGGTTGCGAAAAAGGATACAAGTGGTGTGACGTCAGGGTCGCGGGCCGGCGGGGCTGGATGTCGGCTCACTATGTCAGCATCGCCTATCGTGACTCAATGGTAC
>NZ_JAELUG010000197.1 GCF_016429255.1 Rhizobium sp. ASV8 | reverse complement strand
GCCCTGGCCCTTGATCGAATGCGGATAGCCGACCACGGCCGCTTCCGACACTTGGCTGTGCGACACCAGCGCCGATTCCACTTCCGCTGTGCCGAGACGGTGGCCCGAAACGTTGAGCACGTCGTCGACGCGGCCGGTGATCCAGTAGTAACCGTCTTCGTCGCGACGGCAGCCATCACCCGTAAAATACTTGCCCTTGTAGGTGGAGAAGTAGGTCTGGATGAAACGCTCGTGGTCGCCATAGACGGTGCGCATCTGACCCGGCCAGCTATCGGCGATAACGAGATTACCGTCGACGGCGCCTTCCAGCACATTGCCTTCATTGTCCACCAGCTGCGGCTGGACGCCGAAGAAGGGCAGGGTGGCTGAACCGGGCTTCAGATCGGTCGCGCCCGGAAGCGGCGTGATCATGTGGCCGCCGGTCTCGGTCTGCCACCAGGTATCGACGATCGGGCAGCGGCTATCGCCGACAACCTTGTAATACCATTCCCATGCCTCGGGATTGATCGGTTCGCCGACCGTGCCGAGCAGACGCAAGCTGGAGCGCGAAGCGCGCTTGACGAAATGATCGCCGGCACCCATCAGCGAACGGATCGCCGTCGGCGCCGTATAGAAGATATTGACCTTGTGCTTGTCGATGACATCCCAGAAGCGGCCCTGGTCCGGATAGTTCGGCACGCCTTCGAACATCAGCGACGTCGCCGCATTCGCAAGCGGCCCATAGACGATGTAGGAATGGCCGGTCACCCAGCCGACATCGGCCGTGCACCAGTAGATATCGCCGGGGTGATAGTCGAATGTATATTCGTGCGTCATTGCAGCATAGACGAGGTAGCCGCCCGTCGTATGCAGCACGCCCTTGGGCTTGCCGGTGGAGCCGGAGGTGTAGAGGATGAAAAGCGGGTCTTCGGCTTTCATCTTTGCGGGCGGACAATCCGGCTTAGCCTTGGCGGTTTCCTCATGGTACCAGAGGTCGCGGCCGGCTTCCCAGGCGATCTTGCCGCCAGTGCGGCGCACGACGAGAACGTTCTTGACGTCGACCTTCTGCTTCGCGGCAATCTGGATCGCCTTGTCGGTATTGTCCTTCAGCGGAATGGACTTGCCGCCGCGAACACCTTCATCGCAGGTGATGACGAAGGTGGATTCGCAATCGACGATGCGACCGCCCAGGGCGTCTGGCGAAAAGCCGCCGAAGACGACGGAATGCACCGCGCCGATGCGGGCGCAGGCGAGCATGGCATAGGCTGCTTCCGGGATCATCGGCATGTAGATGGTGACGCGATCACCCTTCTTGACGCCATGCTTCTTCAGGACATTCGCCAGCCGGCAAACCTGATCGTAGAGCTCGTTATACGTGACCTTCTTGTCGATATAGGGGTTGTCACCTTCCCAGATGAAGGCAACGCGATCACCGTGCTTCTTCAGATGACGGTCGATGCAATTGTAGGAGACGTTGGTGACGCCGTCCTCGAACCATTTGATCGAAACCTTGCCGGTAAACGACGTATTTTTCACCTTTGTATAAGGCTTGAACCAGTCGATACGCTTGCCATGCTTGCCCCAAAATTTGTCGGGATCCTCGACGCTCTGCTGATACCATTTCTGGTACTTCGCCTCATCGATCAAAGCATGTTCCTTGACCGATTTCGTCACCGGATGAATCTTTTCCGACATAGTCTCCTCCTTGAACCCTGGCACCCTCTCTCGCAATTATGGGTGCGCTTTCCGCGCAATCAATAGCAGGTCAAACCATGACAGCAATTGGACAAAGTGCATTTCATGCGCAAAGAATTGCAATTACGCGACACTATCGCTATATAGGGCCGTATTTCCCGGACATTGAGGTGTTACACCCCGGACCGCGACACCGGCGCGGACTGACAGAAGGACTATATCCATGGCTCAACAATTGCTCATGCCGAAGGCAACTGCCATCTGGCTTGTCGACAATACAGCCTTGTCATTCGACCAGATCGCGCAGTTCTGCAAGCTGCATCCGCTCGAAGTGAAGGCGATTGCCGATGGCGAAGCCGCACAGGGCATCAAGGGCCTCGACCCGATCTCGACCGGCCAGCTTTCGCGTGATGAAATTGCTCGCGCCGAAGCCAACCCGAACCACAAGCTGAAGATTTCCGAGCCGAAGGTTCGCGTGCCGGAATCCAAGCGCCGCGGCCCGCGCTACACGCCCGTCTCCAAGCGTCAGGATCGCCCGAACGCTATCCTCTGGCTGGTGCGCAACCATCCGGAACTGAAGGATGCGCAGATTTCCCGCCTCGTCGGCACCACCAAGTCGACCATCGAGCAGATTCGTGACCGCACGCACTGGAATTCGGCGAACCTGGCACCGATGGACCCGGTAACACTCGGCCTCTGCAGCCAGATCGATCTCGATATGGAAGTCGAGAAGGCCTCCAAGGGCCGTCCGCTGCCGACCGCCGCCGAACTCGGCGCGACGCTGCAGCCGGCTCAGGAAACCGAAAAGCTCGGCTTCAGCTACGATCGCGAAGAGGAGAAGGAAAAGGAAATCGACGCCGACGCCGTTTTCGCCAAGCTCAAGTCGCTGAAGTCAACGACGCGCGACGACGAAGACGACGATCAGTTCTAAGACCCGATCGATCTTCTCAAAATTTCAAAGCCCTGGTTTTCGACCGGGGCTTTTTTCATGCCGTTGCATATCGGTGCTTGCAACCGAATTTTGCGCCATTGCGCAGAAGACAACCATAAGGATATAATAGACTCACGCGAAACGATCGTGTGAAAGTTGCATCAGCCATGTCGATCCTGGCCATCGGATATTATAGCTACGCATGCGGGCTGATCTTTGCCGTGGTGTCAGCGCTGCGCACGCGCCGGAGGGTAATCCGCGGGCCCTTCGGAAAATTCGCGATATTCGAACATGTCATACTGCCGATCGTCTTCGTGATCGTCGGCGCCGTCATCTATTCGCTTGTCGAAGTTGACGAAGTGATCGTCACCGGCCTCATCATTATGTTTTCGGCGCTGACACTCGTGATGCTGATGGTTTTTGCGCCGTTCCTCGTTTTGGCATTTGCGTTCCTCGCCTACGTCTTCACCATCTCGTGGGAACAAATCGGCGAGATTGCCGCTGTCTCATTCATGGGCGCAACAATTGGCAATATGATCGGTTATGGATGGGGAAGCCGAGCAAAAATCGCGCATTAGAGCACTTCCAGGAAAAGTGCGAAGCGGTTTTCCGTTCGGAATGCGTAAAAAACAAAGAGATAGAACGTTTTCGTGATTCAAAGAAAAACGCAAACGCTCTAGCGCGATTTACGTGACCCGCTGGCGGATTTTCGCTGGCGCTATCGCGCACCGAAAATCGCAGAGCCCACCCGAACACTTGTCGCCCCGAAGGCTACCGCGGTTTCATAGTCGCTCGACATGCCCATCGAGAGCTTTTCAACGCCCGCCTGCTTGGCGAGTTTTGCCAAAAGGGCAAAATGCGGCCCCGGATTTTCTTCAGCCGGCGGAATGCACATCAGGCCCTCAATCGGAAGGCCGAGCTCCTTGCGGCACAAATCGACGAAAGCCTCCGTATCGTCAGGCGCAATGCCTGCCTTTTGCGGCTCCAGGCCGGTATTGACCTGCACGTAAAGTTTGACCGTCTTGCCCTGGCGCTTGATTTCATCGGCGACCGCACGCGCGATCTTTTCCCGGTCGATCGTTTCGATGACGTCGAACAGCGCCACCGCGTCGGCAGCCTTGTTCGATTGCAGGGGGCCGATCAGATGCAGCTCGATCCCGGCAGTCTCCGCCTTCAGTTCCGGCCATTTGCCTTGGCTTTCCTGCACGCGGTTCTCACCGAAGACGCGCTGGCCGGCCGAAATCGCCGGGCGGATTGCGTCCGCATCGAATGTCTTGGACACCGCAACGAGCTGCACGGAACCGGCTGGTCTGCCGGCCTGGCGCTCCGCTGCCGCGATATGGGAACGAACTTCGTTCAGACGCTCTTGAAGTTCCATCTTTTCGCCTCGATATTTCGACTGCTTCTCAATCCTTGCAGTAATGAGGCAGGCAGGCTTTGCCAAGGGCGAAAGCGCCCGAATCCGGCTTTGCTTTGCAAGATAAGGCACTTGCTGCACCCGCTAAACTTGACGCTTGGGTGGTTTCGTGGTGAAGGTCACGCCTTACTCCCCATGATTTTCCGGAATACAAGATCAGATGTCTATCGAACGTTATAATCCGCGCGACGCCGAGCCTCGCTGGCAGCAGAAATGGAACGAAGAAGAAGTCTTCGTGACCGACAACGCCGATCCGCGCGAGAAATATTACGTTCTAGAGATGTTTCCCTATCCGTCGGGCCGCATTCACATGGGTCACGTGCGCAACTACGCCATGGGCGATGTCGTCGCCCGCTACAAGCGCGCCCGCGGCTATAACGTGCTGCATCCGATGGGCTGGGACGCCTTCGGCATGCCGGCGGAAAACGCCGCGCGCGACAACAAGGTGCATCCGAAGGAATGGACCTACCAGAACATCGCCTCGATGCGCACCCAGCTGAAGGCGATGGGCCTGTCGCTGGACTGGAGCCGCGAATTCGCGACCTGCGACGTCGATTATTATCACCGGCAGCAGATGCTCTTCATCGACATGATGGAGAAAGGTCTCGTCTACCGCAAGAAATCCAAGGTCAACTGGGATCCGGTTGACAACACCGTTCTCGCGAATGAGCAGGTCATCGATGGCCGCGGCTGGCGCTCTGGCGCGCTCGTGGAGCAGCGCGAGCTGACGCAGTGGTTCTTCAAGATCACCGAGTTCAGCCAGGATCTCCTGGATGCTCTGGATACGCTCGACCATTGGCCCGAAAAAGTGCGGCTGATGCAGAAGAACTGGATCGGCCGCTCCGAGGGTCTGACCATTCGCTGGGAGATCGTCCCGGACACCGCGCCCAATAACGATCGTGAAATCACGGTCTACACGACACGCCCGGACACCTTGTTCGGTGCATCCTTCCTCGCAATTTCGGCCGACCATCCTCTGGCCAAGGAAGCTGCAGCCAAGGACGCGGCCATCGAAGCCTTCTGCGAAGAATGCCGCCGTGCCGGCACCTCGCTCGCCGCGCTGGAAACTGCGGAAAAGAAGGGCATGGACACCGGCATTCGCGTCCGCCATCCCTTCGACCCGTCCTGGGAACTGCCCGTCTACATCGCCAATTTCGTCTTGATGGATTATGGCACGGGCGCCATCTTCGGTTGCCCCTCCGGCGACCAGCGCGACCTTGATTTCGCCCGCAAATATGGCCTGCCGGTCGTACCCGTCGTCATGCCCGCAGACGGCGATGCCGCAAGCTTTACCGTCGGCGACATCGCCTATGACGGCGGCGGCGTGATGATCAACTCGCGCTTCCTTGACGGCATGAGCACCGACCAGGCCTTCGAAACTGTGGCAACGAAGCTCGCCGAAACGAGCATCGGCAACGCGCCGCAGGCCGAACGCAAGGTGAATTTCCGCCTGCGCGACTGGGGTATTTCCCGTCAGCGCTATTGGGGCTGCCCGATCCCGGTCATCCATTGCGACGACTGCGGCGTGCTGCCGGTGCCGAAGCAGGATCTGCCGGTCCGGCTGCCCGATGACGTGACTTTCGACCAGCCCGGCAACCCGCTTGATCGGCATGCCACCTGGCGTCATGTCGCCTGCCCACAATGCGGCAAGGACGCGCGTCGCGAAACCGATACGATGGATACCTTCGTCGATTCGAGCTGGTATTTCGCGCGCTTTACGGCCCCTTGGGAAAACCAACCGACAGATAAGAACGCCGCCAATCACTGGCTGCCCGTCGATCAGTATATCGGCGGCATTGAGCACGCGATCCTCCACCTGCTCTATTCGCGCTTCTTCACCCGCGCCATGCGCGAAACCGGCCATCTCGACGTGAAGGAACCCTTCAAGGGCCTGTTCACGCAGGGGATGGTGGTGCATGAAACCTATAGTCGCGGCAATGGCCTGACCCGCGAATGGGTGTCACCGGCCGATATCAACATCGAGGAAGTGGACGGCCAGCGCCGCGCCACCTTGCTGTCATCAGGCGAAGACATCACCATCGGCGCCATCGAAAAGATGTCGAAGTCGAAAAAGAATGTCGTCGATCCCGACGACATCATCGCTTCTTACGGAGCCGATACGGCCCGCTTCTTCGTGCTCTCCGACTCCCCGCCGGATCGCGACGTCATCTGGTCCGAGGCCGGCGTTGAAGGTGCTCATCGTTTCACGCAGCGCATGTGGCGCCTTGTGTCCGAAGCCGCCGATGCCCTGAAGACCATCGAATCGAAGCCGGCTAAGGAAGGCGACGCGCTAGCCATCTCGCAGATCGCTCACCGCACATTGAAGGCCGTTCAGGGCGATTATGACAAGCTCGCCTTCAACAAGGCCGTGGCGCGCATCTATGAGTTCGTCAATGCGCTGGCAGGGCCTCTCAGCAGGGTTGCAACCGGTGGCGCCGATGCAGGCTATCGCGCCGCCGTACGCGAGGCAGTCGAGATCCTCATAGCGCTTGTTGCACCGATTACACCGCACCTCGCGGAAGAATGCTCGGCTGCGCTCGGCAACACCAATATGATCGCCACGAGCGCTTGGCCGGTCTACGACGAAGCGCTGGTGATCGAAAACGAGATCGTCTACCCCGTTCAGATCAACGGCAAGAAGCGCGCCGAATTGACAATCGCGCGCGATGCAGATCAGAATGCCGTGCAGCAGGCCGTGCTCGCCCTGGATGCTGTCAAAAGCGCATTGAATGGTCAGGCGCCAAAGAAGATCATCGTCGTTCCACAGAGGATCGTGAACATTGTCGTCTGATAGCCTTTTCAAGTTCGCCCGCATCGCAGGCGTCGCGTCCATGGTGGCGGTTGCCGGCCTTTTATCGGCCTGCCAAATCAAGCCGCTCTATGCCGTCAACACCGGCGTCACGCAGAAGCTTTCGCAAGTTTCGTTCTCCGAAGCCGGTGGCCGCGTCGGGCAGGAGGTGCGTAATCAGCTGATCTTCATTGCCGGACGTGGCGCCGGCGAGACAAAGACGCCCAAGTACACAGTCGATCTGAGCGTCTCTACGGGAACCGGTGGCGTCCTTTACTTGCCGTCATCCGATACATCCGGAGCTGGTCGTACGACCGTCACAGTATCGTTCACGCTCAAGGATGCCATCACTGGCAAGGTGCTGAAATCGGGCAGCCGAGCAGTTACATCGCTGGTTGATTTCCCGACTCAGGAGTTCGCCAAGCATCGCGCAGTCCTCAACTCCGAAGATCGCGCCGCCCGCGAGGTTGCGGAGATGGTTGCGGCTGACATCGCCGCCGCGCTCAGCCGCTGAACGGGCGCGCGGCATGGCGGAAATCAAGTCTCACGAATTTGACGGATTCCTGCAAAGTGCCGCGCGTAACTATCGGGTTTTTGTCATATACGGCCCGGATCGCGGCCTGGTTTCCGAACGCGCGGCGCAAATTGCCGGCAAGACGAATGTCGACTTGGGCGACGCCTTTTGCCTCATCAAACTGGACGTCGGAGATCTTCAAAACGACGCCGGCCGGCTTCTAGACGAGGTCAATGCCATCGGTCTGTTCGGTGGAGAAAAGCTCGTCTGGATCCGAGGTGCCGCGAATGAGAAAGCTCTGATCGATTCGCTGCAGGTCATTGCCGACAATCCCCCGGATGCAAGTTTTGTCATCATAGAGGCCGGCGATCTCAAGAAGGGATCCGGGCTTCGCAAGGTTGCCGAAGCAGCCCGTACCATCGCCACCATACCCTGCTACGCCGACGACATAAGGGCGCTTAACGGCCTGATAGATACTGAGCTCGCGAGTGAAAACCTGCGAATTACACCGGCCGCCCGACAGGCGCTTCGGGAGCTTCTCGGGGGTGATCGCATCGCATCGCGCAACGAAGTCCGCAAGCTAGCGCTTTATTGCCAAGGGCAAAGCACGATCGAGGAAGACCATGTCATTGATATCATTGGTGACGCAAGCGCCGTCTCCACCGACGATGCCGTCGACGCCATCCTGAAGGGCGATGCAGAGACTTTCCTGCATGCAATACAGAAGATCGCCTCGTCAAAGACGCCTATGTTCCTCTTGCTTCAAGGATGTCTGAAGCAATTTCAGTTGCTCGACACTATGCGCGCGGAAATGGACGAGCGAAAATTGGCGCCGGCCCAGGTCATGCAGACGCATGGGCGCCATCTGCATTTTCGGCGCAAACCGATCATAGAACAGGCACTCAAGACTTGGACAGGTCCTGCGATCGCACGCGAAATGAACAGGCTGCAATCCGCTATTCTTCAGACGCGCCAGCGCGCCAGCCTCGAAGACACGATTGCCACGCAGACCCTTCTGGCAACGACTTTACAATCAGCCCGAAAGGGCTGATGTCTTAGAGTTAGAGACGGCCTAAGCTCAGCGCCGCTCCAACAGGCGGCAAATTTCTTCAAGCTGCTCCAGGGTTTTGTACGATATCCTGACCTGACCGCCATTGCCGCGGTGGTTGATCGAAACATCCAACCCGAGCGTATCCGAAAGCGTGCGCTCCAAAGCCAACGTATCGGAATCTTTTTCGTCCCGGTGCGCGCCGGCTGGACGTGGGTCATTCTGCGCCTTGATATCGTTCTGTGCCAATCGTTCCGCATCGCGAACCGACATGCCCTTGGAAACGATCGTGC
>NZ_JAELUG010000196.1 GCF_016429255.1 Rhizobium sp. ASV8 | reverse complement strand
GGCCAGGAGAGGCGCTGCCGCTCCACGCGCCATTCGCCGCCTGCACCGTGAACCTGCGACCGACCGCGATAATTGTCCTCCGACTTCAGGAAATAGGGGAGAATGTCATCCCAGCCCCAGCCGACATTGCCCTCCTGCCGCCAGCCATCATAATCGGCAGCCTGGCCGCGCATATAGATCATGCCATTGATCGATGAGCAGCCTCCGAGGAGCTTTCCCCGCGGATAGGGAAGCGAGCGGCCATTGAGGCCAGTTTCCTGCTCCGTCTTCATCATCCAATCCGTGCGCGGATTGCCCATGCAGAAGAGATAGCCGATCGGGATATGCACCCAATGATATCGATCGTTGCCGCCGGCCTCGAGCAAAAGAACCCGATTTGCCGGGTTGGCTGACAGGCGATTGGCAAGAACGCATCCCGCCGATCCCGCGCCGACGATGATGAAATCGTAATCGCCGGCATCGGCGACTGCATCGTCAGAGGACGCGCTCACGCTGCCGCTCCTGTCGCAGAAGGCAGCGATGAGGACAGCCGTCGCCAGATCGGTGCCATTGCCGTCAGGATGTCGTTATAGAGGTCGTAGCGGCGCGCGTAATGGCTTTGAAGATGCCTGTTCGGAACGTAGTTCCGCTCGACCCGCACCATGGACGCCGCGCCGGCCGCGAAATCCGCAAAAACTCCAATCCCCGTTCCTGCGGTGATTGCAGCGCCGAGCGCACCGGTTTCCCGCGAACGGGCGATCGAGACCGGCAAACCCAGCACATCGGCGAATATTTGCGGCCAAATCAGGCTGCGCGAACCGCCACCGGAAAGCACAGCTTCGTTGAAGACTGCACCCGCCTGCCGCATCGTCTCGATATGTTGTCGATGGCCAAAGGCGACGCCTTCCAGCACGGCGCGAACGAGATGCCCCTTCGTATGCCAACCGGCGACGCCATAGAAACCGGCGCGGGCATTGCCGCTTTGTTGCGCACCATAAAGGAAGGGATGATAGAGCGGATCATCGCCGGCAGGCTCGATGCCGGCGGCCAGATCTCCGCAGAAGTCGAAGGGCGATCGGCCGTCCAGCGGAACATCCGAAAAGAACTCCCGTACCAGCCATTCGAGATTGGCGGCCGAGGTGGCACTCGATTCGATCGCCATATAGCGCTTGCGGTCGAAGGTCGAGGACATGAACACCGGCCCGTCGAGCCGCGGCGTATCGACGATCACTTGATTGATGCTCCAGGTGCCGGCGATGATCGAGGCCGCCCCCGTGCGGGTGACACCGGAGCCGATGGCGGAGGCGACAACATCGAAAAGACCCCCGACGACAGGCGTTCCGATGGCAAGCCCGGTCAGTGCGGCTGCCTCCGCTGTGACGTGCCCCGCAATATCGGAGCTTTCGATCAAGGGCGGAAGCAGTTCCATGCAATCACCGAGGCCATAGGCTTCCATCAGACCATGGTCATAGCGGCGATCGACAACATGGAGCAGCCCGCATCCGGTCATATCGGAGACTTCGCTGACACGAACGCCAGTCAGGCGATTGACGATGAAATCCTTGCACAGGAAAACCGTGCCGATCCGGGCGAAGGTTTCCGGCTGGCGGCGCTTCAGCCAGGCAAGCAATGTCGGCGTCTGCGATGGCCAGGGCCGCTGCTGGCCGATCGGATAGGTGCGGTCACCCACACCTTTTTCCTGCCATTCCTCGACGAGGGCGACGGCGCGCGTATCCAGAGACTGGATGCCCAGCAAGGGACGGCCTTCGCGATCGAGGGCGTAAAGCCCATTCCCGTGGCCTGCACAGCCGACGGCAACAATGTCTCCGGGCGAAACTCCAGCCTGCTCGATGCAGGTGCGGATAACCTTACCGGCATTCGCCCAGAGCTCATCGAGCCCGCGCTCCACATGTCCGGGGCATGGCATGCGGCTGTGCCCCTCCGCTGACGCTGCCGCAATTTCGTTGCCCTGCCGGTCAAAGATCACCGCCTTGATGACCGTGTTGCCGGCGTCGAGCCCCAATAGATATTCTGCCATCCCGTACCCCTCCCAAGGCCCCAAGTCTTACTATCAGCCGCGCTGATAGAGCGCGAAAGCTTCCTCGCCGCCGACATCGTCATGAATGATCGCCATCAATCCGCGCACGACCGCGCTCGGATTGGCATGCTGATAGATGTTGCGGCCGTAGACCATGCCCATCGCGCCCTGCCGCATCAAGGCCGCCGACTTGTCGAAGACATTGCGAAGGTCTTCCTTGCCGCCGCCGCGCACCAGAACCGGGCAACGGGCCGCTTCGACCACCCTATGAAAATCCTCGGCGTTGCTGGTCGGATCGGCCTTGACCACATCGGCTCCCATCTCCCGGGCAAGCCGCGTCAGCGTAACGATCTTGTCCGCGTCGCCATCGACCATATAGCCGCCAGCCGTGTCGACCGGCTGCATGACGAGAGGCTCGATCATCAAAGGCATTCCATATTTGTCGCAGTCGGCCCGAACCCGCGCGATGTTCTGCACGCATTGGCGAAAGAGGTCCGGCTCGTCGGGGAGCATGAACAGATTGACGACGACGCAGGCCGCATCCATCTCGATCGCGCCGATCAGCGGTTCCGCCTCATTCTGCAACACGGCCCACATATTGCGGTGACGTGTGCGGTTATAGGGATTTCCCATATCAACGCGCATGACCAGCGCCGGCTTGTCCCTGCCGGCAAGATCTTGCAACAGGTCGGCCTGACCGTAGTTCATCTGGATCGCATCGGGTGCCGCCGCCACCAGGGCAGTGACGACCGCCGGCATGTCTTCAAGGCCATTGAGGAAAGACGGTTCGTTGCAGACGCCGTGATCGATTGCGACATCAAGGCAGCGGCCGCCATTGAACAGCCGGTTCATCCGGACTTTGCTGTTGTTTCGCATTCCATGCTCCTTTGTTCGTTCCGTTCGGAGAGAGTGCTCTCGGCGACGCCGTGGCGCTCGCGCAAGAGAGTGAGAAAACGGGTTCGCTCGGCGCTGCGCTGCGCCGGGTTCCAGGCTTTTTCCGTCGCCAGCAGATCGAGCACGGCGTCCATCATCTCAGCAGAAAGCGCGCCTGAAATCGCAAGCGTCGTCCGCCGCAGCAGAAGATCGTCCAGATGCTCCGCCGCTTCGTTGCGGATGAGGAAAATCAGCTCTCGCTGCGAGTAATCCGCATGCGGCATGGGCAGATCGGGTGCCATGGCAATAAAGCCGGCGATTGCTTCTGCGTGCGTGCCGTAACGGCCGAAAAGCGTCGCCATGCGGCTACCAGGAATTCCCTTTTCGGCGGCCACTTGCGCGATCCAGGCAGCGCGATCCAGCGGGAACCTCCGCCCGCCACCGATTTCCCGGTCTGCCGTCGAAACGCGACGCTGCTTCCCCAGTCGTTCAAGGGCAATATCGGCGGCAAGCTCGCCGAAGGAGCGAAACGTCGTCCATTTGCCGCCGATCATGCACAATACCGAAGGGTCGCCATCATCCCCATCGACGATCGTACAGAAATGATCGCGCGGGATGCGACCTGTAAAGCTGTCGGTACTCGCCGGCAGAGGACGGACGCCTGAGAACTGGAAGCTGATCTCTTCAGGCCGGATCGTGATCCCTGGCAGAACGAAGGACAGGGACTGCAATATGTAATCCCGCTCATCCGCCTCGCAGCGCGCGCTCCCCGGATCATCGACCCGGATGTCGGTCGAACCCACCAGAACCTTGCCGAGATAGGGAAAGAGGATGCAGATGCGGCCATCCTCATTCTCGTAATAGATCATGTGGCCGGCCAAGGCGTCGTAAAGTGCGGGGTTGTCGATGATGAGATGCGAACCCTTTGTTCCACCCATCAAGGGGGATGTCTGCGTTTGGGGTTTAAGGAGAGCCTCGTTGGTAATGTCGATCCACCCGCCTGTTGCGTTGATGATGAGAGTGGGTTCGATCGTTGCCGATGCTCCGGCGATCGTGTCACGGATGAGATAACGCCCCTCACCCGTTCTCCGGATTTGGGCATAGTTCAGAGCCCGCGCCGTCGATCCCGCAGACAAGCCGTCGTCGAGCAGCTCTGTGCCGAGCCGCTCCGGATGACTGACCCAGGCGTCGTAATAGGTCGCCGAACTCCTGATATCGGAACTGAGCGCCGGCCATTTGGCAAGCGTGCCGCTCCGGCCGCGAAACTGATGGCGCGGCATCATGCCCCGCTTGCGCGTCAGGAAATCGTAGATGCTGAGACCGACCTTGATCGCAATCGCACCGCGACGGCTGGGACGGCGGGACAGGCCGAGAAAGCGAACCAGACCATTTCCCAGGCCAGAGAAAATATCGAAGACCGGCACGGTCGTCGGCAGCGGCGCCACATAATGCGGCGCGTTGCGCAGCAGCCGATCGCGTTCGGCGAGCGATTCCTGCACCAGCTTGAACTCGCCGTTTTCAAGATAGCGAAGGCCGCCATGCACCATGCGCGACAATGCAGCGCTGGCTCCCGAGCAATAGTCGTGCTTCTCGACGAGGAGCACGTCGAGTCCCTGAAGCGCCAGTTCCCGAAAGGCACTGATGCCATTGATGCCGCCGCCGATGACACACACGTCCACCTTCGGGCTTCGGCGAAGCCCGTCCAAAGTTTCTTCACGATTCATGATGGCGATCCGTTACCTGTCCATATCAGTCAGCTTCGCTGAAATGGCTGCCTTGATGGCTGATTGATCATCCGCATCCAGCCGGATGGTCCCGGCCCGAGCGTTGTCGAGCGCCTGCGCAGGATTGCGGGCTCCGCAAAGCGCGAAAGTGACGCCGGGTTGGCCGAGTGTCCAGGCGATGACGACTTGAGCGACACTGGCTTCGTGCCTATCGGCAACGGGTCCGATTGCCTTTGCGAAAGCCTGCGCCTTGTCACGGTTCGAAACGGAAAAGCGAGGATTGTCCCGCCGTTGATCGTCACCGGAGAAGATCCGCTCCGGCCCGACGGTGCCGGACAAGAGCCCGAGCGCCAACGAGGAATAGCTGAGAGTCGAAATCCCGTTTGCCCGCGTCAACGGCAGCAATTCGCTCTCGATCTCCCGATCGATCATGCTGAAGCGTTCCTGGATGGCATCGAGGCCATCGGCCGCAATATAGGCCTCCAGCTCAAGCGCGCTGACATTGCTGGCGCCGATCGCCCGGATCTTGCCGGATGTTTTCAGATCTTCCAGCGCCCTAACCGTCTCCTCGATCGGTGTCGTCGGATCCTGCCAATGGGTGATATAGAGGTCGATGTAATCGGTGCCGAGGCGCCGCAGGCTCTCCTCGACTTCGTGGAAAATCGCATCGCGGCCGAGATAACGATGAACCGGCTTGCCGCCCTGATCGAAGAAATGCCTGCCTTTGTCGGTATGCCACACAAGGCCACATTTGGTAGCAATCACCGCCTTGTCGCGGCGGCCGGCAAGCGCCTTGCCGACGATTTCTTCCGACCGCCCGAGACCATAGGCCGGTGCGGTATCGATGAGCGTGACGCCGGCGTCGAGCGACGCCTGGATCGCCGAGATCGATTCCGTCTCGTCCGTTCCGCCCCACATCCAGCCGCCGATCGCCCATGTTCCAAGGCCGACCGCCGAAGCGACGACGCCGGATTTGCCGATCTTGCGTGTCAATTGTTGGCTGCTCATACGTGCTGCCCTTTGCCGTTTGCCAGTGCCAGAACGCGGGCGCCTGTCGCTTCGTCCGTAACCAGCGTATCGAGATGATGGCCACGCATGACGCTGAGGATCGGGCCTGCCTTGTTCGGCCCACTCGCCACACCGATCTTCGTCGGGATCGAAGCGAACTCCGGAAGCGTGAGCGAGACCAGCGATCGGTTGAGGCTGTAATCGCAAACGCGACCTTCGTCATCGAGCAGATGCGCAAGCAATTCGCACGAAGCACCGGAACGCTCTATCGCCGCGCGGTCCGTGCTCGAAGACGGGTGGAGGTCATAATAGCTTGAATCGTCGGAAAGGATGGAGCCGATACCGACGACGGCAATTTTGGCTTCCCGCGCCTGTTTGAACACATCGGCGACAGCGCGCATGTTGATCAGCATGTCACGCTCAGCCGCACTGTCGGCAAACAGAGGCGCATGGATCTGGAAAGAGTGTCCGCCGAGACGATCCGCCATCAGCGTCGAGACGTGATTGACATCCGTGTAGTGCTTGCCCTGAACGCAGCCGGTCGCAGGGATTACCGAGACATCAAAGGGTCGCGGTGCCTGAAGGCCGGCGACGACGGCACTGACGCCCTTGCCGCCGGTAATGCAGATCGTATCGCCATCCGCGATATGCTCGACAAGCAGGCGGGCCGCCGCCTCGCCGACGGCCTGGAGCGCCGTCTGCGGATTGTCCGACACGGTCGGCACCACGATGGCACGGCTGATGCCGCCGAGCGCGAGAAGCTGCTCTTCCATGTCGACCAAGGGCTCGACGGGGGATTTGATCTTGATCTCGACGAGGCCGAGCTGGCGACCGCGCTTGATCAGCCGGTTGACCGTCGCATGCGAGATGCCGAGCTGATCGGCGATCTGAGCCTGCGTCAGACCTTCGAGAAAATGCAGGACGAGGGCTTGGTGCATCTGGCGCGCGATGACGATTTCTTCTCGCGGCGCAGATGGGGCTTTCGGCTTTGCAAGGGGCATGTCAGGCAGCCTTACGCTTGTGAAGGAAATGGTCGATAGAGACGGCGGTCAAGAGAATGCAGCCTTTGATCATGTCCTGCCAATAGACCGAGACATTGAGCAGGATCAACGAACTCGTGACCACCGAGAGAAGCGCGATGCCGAGAATGGCGCCGAGGATCGTCCCGGAACCGCCGCTCAAGGATGCTCCGCCGATGACGGCAGCAGCGATGATGTTGAGCTCCATGCCGACGCCAAAAGTTGGCGTCGCAGCACCGAACCGCGACATATAGATCACGCCTGCAAACCCCGACAACGTCGTGCAGAGGACGGTGACCCAGAATTTGACCTGGTTGGTCTTGATCCCGGAATAGAGCGCCGCCTTTTCGTTGCTGCCGGTGTAGAACACCTTGCGGAATGCGGTTGCGCGGCGCAGCAGGAAATCGAAGATGGCGACCACTGCGACGAAGATCAGGATCACATAAGGTATCCCGTAAAACGTGCCCTGTCCGACTGCCTTGAACGAGGGCGGCAGCGTGAACAATGAGAGCGGCGTTCCTTTGGTGATGATGAGGCAAAAGCCTCGAACGATCACCATGGCCGCAAGCGATGTGATGAAATGATTGAGACCAATGACGGTCACGAAGAAGCCCATGGCGCAGCCTATCAGGGCGCTGGCGAGAATGCCGATGAGAGAGGCGCCCCACGGGTCAACGCCCATCAGGAACAATGATCCGGACAAAACCATCGAGAAGCAGACGACCGACCCGACCGAAAGGTCGATGCCGCCGACGATCAGAAGGATGGTCATGCCGACGACGACGATACCCTCGACGGAGAACGACATCAGCATGGCCCTGAAATTGCCAAGCGTCAGAAAGTGTGGCGAGGCAAAGCTCATGACGATGCAGAGTGCGAGAATGATGGCGATCAGCCCCGCTTCCCGCATTGTCCCGAGCTTGCGCCAGGAAGACGTACGCTCCCTCGTCGCGACCAAAGCGTGATCTGTCATTGTCTCATCTCCCGTTTCTGCCCTTTTCTCAGACGGCATGTGTTGATGCCTTCGCTTTGAGGTGTTGCTGCACATCGACACCGGAAGCCAGCCTCATGACCGCCTCCTCCGTCATGGTATCCCCCTCAACCTCCCCCGCGACGGCGCCCTCTCGGATGACGATCGCCCGGTCACATAGACCAAGAAGTTCCTGCAATTCCGATGAGATCACGACGATGCCGATACCGGAACGCGCGAGGTCGCGCAGCAAACGATGAATTTCGGACTTGGCGCCGACGTCGATGCCGCGCGTCGGCTCATCGAGCAGGATCACCTTGGGATCGACTGCCAACTGCTTGGCGATGGCGACTTTCTGCTGATTGCCGCCCGAAAGCGATGAAACCGGCATGCCGATACCGCCCATGCGCACGCCGAGCCGGCGCGCGAGCTCTTCGGCACGCTCGGACTCAGCCCTCGCATTCAACAGCCCGAACTGACCCGTCAACGATTTGATATCGAGAGCGGAGATGTTCTGCGCGATCGACAGATCGAGAAACACACCGGAACCCTTGCGATCCTCGGAGAGATAGACGATCCCGGCGCGAACGGCATCGGCATAGCAAGTCGCTCGAAGCGCCTTGTCATGCAGTCGGATATCGCCTTCCGTCGTCTGGCGCAGCCCACAAATGCCTTCGGCGATTTCAGTCCGACCGGAGCCGATCAGTCCGCCAATCCCGAGAATTTCCCCCTTGCGCAGCTCGAAGCTGACCTCTTGAAAACGCTTGCCATCGCCAAGATTGCGAACGGACAATACAGTCTCCACGCTGCGTTCGGTGAAGTCCTGCTTTTCCGGATAGAGCTGGGTGATTTCGCGGCCGACCATGCGGCGCACCACATCGTCGGCCGTGATGTCCGACACGCGCTCGGTCGAGACGTAGCGGCCGTCGCGAAAGACGGTCACGCGGTCGCAGAGGCTGAAGATCTCAGCCATGCGATGGCTGATGTAGATGATCGATATGCCATGCTCTTTCAGGTCGTTGATGATGCCGAAGAGCACCTGGGCCTCGGCGACGGTCAAAGCCGCCGTCGGCTCGTCGAAGATCAGGACACGGCAATCGAGCGTGAGCGCCTTGGCGATCTCCACCAGTTGCTGGCTTGAAATCGGCAGCTCGCCGACTTTCTGGCGGACATCGATCGGGGAAAGGCGGTTCATCACCGCCTGGGCCTCCCGTTCCAGCCTGGCAAAATTCATCAATAGAGAGCGGCGCCGGTTCGTCGCCGCCATGAACATGTTTTCGGCAACGGTCGCGTCCGGGCAAAGTGCGATTTCCTGATGGACGAGACCGATGCCCAGGGATTGGGCTGCGGCCGGAGACGCGATCTTGACGGGCGCGCCGTCGATAAGGATCTCACCCTCGGTTGGCTGCAGCACGCCGGCGATGATGTTCATGAGCGTCGATTTGCCAGCGCCGTTTTCACCGCAAAGCGCGTGCACCTCACCTCTTTCGAGCGTGAACTTCACATCCGTCAGTGCCTTGATCGCACCGAAACGCTTGCTGACATTACGTATCTCCAAGACTGGCGCCTGTGTCATGAACATCCCCTCCTTTTCGAACCC
>NZ_JAELUG010000195.1 GCF_016429255.1 Rhizobium sp. ASV8 | reverse complement strand
GGCACAGCTCTCTCCAGAGTTCACCGCTCGCCTCGTCGACTATTGGCAGGCCCATAGAAATCAGCGCCCCATGACGGCGGCGGAAATGTTTCTGCAGAATGCGCAGATCTTGGTTGATCTGCAGAACCAGCAAGCGAAACACCAGGCCAAGCTCGTCGAAATCGGCGACCGGGTGGAAAAGGTCGCCCAGGCTCAGACCGTTATGAGCTCTGTCCCAGCCAACGCCGAAAGCATCGTCCACCTTCGCAAACGGATATGGAAGATGTTTGGCCTGTCTGACACGACTGTCGATACCGTCATGCGTCAGTCGCCCTATGCGCCGAAGCCGGCCGGAGTTGTCCGGAACAATCATGTCGACGCCGAAAGTTCCACATTTACCGTGTGGTGGAAGAAGGACGTCACGGCATTGTTTCACCGCTTTGCCGACGAATGCACCCAGGTGACGGGCCAGTTCTTTACTCACCCCTTCGTTGAGGGACGGTTCAAGATGTTACCGCCCGTCGACGCGGGCATGACGTCGGGCCGTCGCAAAGGCTAACTCTCAGGACGCGTGTTGATCAGCGCAATTTTGCGCAGATCACATCCCTCATCAGATTTGGAGAATATCAATGCCGAAGACGATTCCGGCCGCTGGCGAAGCCAGCCCCAATGCAAAAGCAAACCACCTTACGCTCTGGGTCGACCGAGGAGTGTCATCGCCCCGAACCGCGATCTTTCTTCTCGGGGAATTCGGTATTTTGACCTCTGCTATCAAGCAGGAGTTTCAAGGCAGACACAAAGCCCTCATCAAGGTGCCCGTTGCGCTTCACAACCTCGGTAATGATTGCGGTCAGTCCGCGATGCTGCTCCATCATCCAGCGATCGACCTCCAGGCTGTATTTGAGGTCTTCAGAAAATTCTTCCATCCTCTCGACTGCCCGCTTGAATGCATCCTCGGCTACGGGCGCATTTTCAATCCTTGCAATAATTTCCGCGTTCATGGAGCGGCCGTTGCGATCGGCGGCTTCCTTTATCTGATCACGCAAACCCTCCGGCATGCGCAGGAGAAATTTGTCAAGCTCGTCGTTCGGCGTCTTCGGTGGCCTACCCATACTCAACTCCTCGCATCAACTCTGCACGGGATAAAATGATATCGGATCGATATTAACAATTGACTAATTGTGATATCGGAACGATATTACTTCTAACGGAGAGAACATGAAAGAAGAATCGAAATTTCTTTGTCGCCTCCCGACTGACGTCAAACGTTTTCTCGAACAGCAATCGGAAACGTATGGAAGCTCCATGAACAGCGAAGTCATCCGCAGTGTCAGGGAGCGCATGGAACGGACTGAAAAGGAAATTCCGGCTCCGGCCGGAGAGTAGCAGCAGACGGGGAAGAAGTTTGGCGACCGATCCCCGCCCCTGCCGAAACATCATCAAAACAGAAGGAACTGCCTGATGAGCACTCACAGGAATAGCACACGTGTGCCTAGCGCGACAAGCGTGAGCGCGGGATCCAGAACAAATACCAGCGGCGAACACGCGCTGCTCGATCTCGAGGCTCAGATTTGCGACCTTTATACCATGGTCCAAATTTCAGCATCGCTCTTCGAGAGCCAGATTGAGCGGTATTTCAAGAGCGAAAAGCTCCAGTACATCTCGTCCTATGAGATGGACATGGTCACCTTCACCATCCACGACCTCGTAAGGCGCGCCTCGTGTCTCCGTCAAGACTTCTACGCCGCTGCCAACGGGGAGAATGCGTGATGACCGCGATCAACCCCGATAGCCCCCGGCGCCCAGCAGACCTTGTCTTGGATGCTCAAAATCTCCTCTCGGAGATCAAACACCTCAACGAGGCGATCTTTCTCGCCGCGCACGGGCTTGGTGATCGTCACCACATGAACGCGATAACGACGGTCGCAGATATTATCGAAGACAAACTCGATGAAGTCGAAGGCATCCTCGACGAAGCACGAGGAGTCTAACGATGAACCTGTCCCGCAGACAATCCCTTGGCCTCTTGGCCGGATCCGTCATCTCGGCAACGGCGGTTGCCGGTGCCCCGGCCCTCGTTGCGGCCGCAACAAAGATGACCGCGCGCGAGCGCTATGACTATCATCTGGTCGAGCTTCAAAAGGCAGCAGAAGAGCTCGACCCTATGATCGGTTATTGGCACGTCACCGAACTTGACGCCGATGCACGGCATTGCGCGCTTGTTATCTCCGCGCACCGGTTAACCGGCCGATATAACGGCGATGGCAGGTACGAAGCGGCCGGGTCGGGCCTGATCTATCGCGTGGAGCTGATGGATTTTCGTATAGACGATGAGCGCGTGTTCCGCGTCTCGACGCCCATGGAGAGGATGCTTTTGATCGAGCCGCGCCTCGAAACCTTCATTGGCCGCAAAGTAGGAGCGCTCTCATGACCCGGCGCACCGACAAGTTCCGAGATACCCTTGGTGCGACCGAAAGTTATCTCCGCGCTTTGGAACTGATGGTCTGCGCCACCTTCGACGGCGGCGGCAAGGATTATTGCTCCTATCTCATAGTCCTTGATGCCGCAAAGGCAGAATTGAATGCTGCCCAAGCTATCGTCGATGAGATGGAGAGCGAACGGCCTGTGGATAACAGGGGAAATTAGTCGATGGAGAATAAAGATCCCTTCATCGAGTTCATCAAGGCCCTTGCGAGACGTCAGGCGCGACTTGACGCTTTGCCTAAGCAACCCGCTAATGAAAATCTCCCGAAGGACGATCAGGCGAGAAAACAATGAAGCGGGCAGCACTGTATGCGCGATATTCGACCGACCTGCAAAACGACAAGTCGGTCGAGGATCAGATCAGTCTCTGCAAGACTTACGCGGAGCGCCAAGGCTTCAAAGTCACGGGCGAGTATTTCGACCGCGCGAAATCAGGAGCATCGATGTTCGGCCGACCAGGGCTTGCGGATCTCATGCAGGCGGCTGAACGCTGCGATTTCGACGTCCTGGTATCAGAGGCACCCGATCGCATCTCCCGCGACATGGCCGACCTCGCCCATCTTCACAAAACGCTAAAATTCCGCGGCATCGCGATAAACTGCGTCAATGGCGGTGAGATGGATACCATCGCAATCGGGATGCACGGCATCGTTGGCCAGATGCAGCGAGAGGAAGGCGCCCGTAAAGTCAAGCGCGGCATGATCGGCGTCGTAAGGTCAGGACGGAATGCAGGCGGAAAGGCCTACGGCTACCAGCCCGTACCCGGAAAACCGGGAGAACTAGTTATCGTAGAGGACGAGGCATCCGTCGTCAGGCGCATTTTCGACCTCTACCTCGCTGGGATATCCCCACGCACTATCGCCGGCATCCTGAACCGAGAAGCGGTCACTGCCCCGCGTGGGCGCCAATGGAACGCTTCCACGATTAACGGCAGCCATCAGCGAAACAACGGCATTCTCCGCAACAGCATCTACGCCGGCAAGATTATGTGGAACCGCGTTCGTATGGTGAAGGATCCTGCAACCGGGAAGAGATTGTCCCGGGCAAACGAACAGGATCAAGTCGAGACAATCGACGCGCCTCACCTCAAAATTGTTGCTGATGAGCTTTTTGAGGCCGTTCAGCGCAGGAAAGCGGCAACCGCAAAAATGGCCCAGAGAGCCCCTCGTTCAAGGCGGCTTCTGTCTGGGCTGTTGCGGTGCGGTGCTTGTGGTGGCGGGATGGTGATGATCGGCCCTGATCGAAGTGGGCGACGCATCCAATGCAGCGATCATCGGGAATCGGGAGTATGCCAGAATACCAGGCGCTATTACCTCGATCGCATCGAGGCGCTGGTTATGAACCGCCTTCGATCCATTTTTTCAGATACGAGCTACATCGAATCCTACGTCCAAGCATACCAAGAAGAGCAAAAGAAGCTCCGCAGTTCTGCGCTCCGCGACCGAGCAAGCGCCACACGACTGCTCGAAGAAGCAAAGGCCGAAATCACCAAAGTCATCAGCCTGATGGCGAAGGAACTCATTGGAGAGGATGAAGGCGTTGCACTGTTGGCACCCTTGCGCCAGCAAAGGGATGCGCAAAAAGCGATCCTTGAGGCGGTGGAAGAGCCGACAAACGTGATTGAGCTCCAGCCCAAGGCGGTTAATCGGTTTCGGGAAAATATCGAGAGCCTGGCCCAAATCATAGCTAGGGAGGGCGCTGAGCCATCGCCAGAGCTTGTCGCACCATTCCGAGAAATCGTCGCGGCAGTGGTTGTCCATCAAACGGAGAACGGTCAACCATACGACATCGGAATCAAGGGCTGTTGTCAGACACCAGTATCCGGAATACCCGTCAATTCGCGTCATAGCCCGTCAATCAGTGGCAAAGGCCTACAATTCAAGGGTTTTCAGGGTTGAGGCCGAGACGCGAGCCATTGGCGTTTTGACACGACGCCGCCTCACGGTACCAGCCAATGCGGGCCTAGAAGCGAAATAGCAACCGATTTTGAAAAGCGCCTTCGAAACCTCTTCAAATCGGCCTTTAGAGACTTCAAACCATTGAAAATGCTAGAAGCGCTGTCGCATGCCGTTATGCGTGGCGCGGTGCGAAATATTGCCAATCGACGGCAAATGTCCAATTTGAGGTTTGCCCGATAGGGAAAACCTACGGCAAACCATCCGAGAGGCGCTGAAATGCGGGATTCTGGATGGCCAAGCGACACATTCGAGGTTTGCCCGCCTTGAAGCTTGACTCCCTGTCAAAATGAGAACATTTTGAGAACAAACGAGGCGACGGCGATAATGCTGCCGAATATCGGCGGCTGATGTTGGCTACCTCGATCAACCCGCAATTTGATCAATCGCGAACCGCCATGCGCGTAGCATTCGGAGGATGGAACCGTGTATCTACGAGACAGGTACTTTAGGGAAATTGACATTTGGCCGACCGTCGATCTGAGCGATGGTTACCTCACGGTCCTGCACCCTGCATCACCTGAAAATATTCATCCAAGTTTGCGACGCGAAGTCTTTCCGCTTCGATCGCAGAGTAAGTTTGAATATTTCTCCATGGGAGAAGAGCGGTTCAACGGAGTGGTCAATACCGGGCAATCTCCTAACTGGCTTGAACTCGCCTGGTGCGAGGCGGCCGGCGTGGCTGCAATCCTCTATAGAGGTGACGGCATTCCCCCGCGTGTGAAATGGTGCGACGGTTCCACTCCTAGCGAAGCTATCGACCAGTGGTGCGAAGAATATGTGGTGCCGTGGACCGAAACCTATGGCTTTGACGAAGACGAATAAGGCCCGTGTGATGATCGGCCATGCGAGGAAACTGGACAGCCTATATCGACAGCATTGAGCCGACGCCGCGCCGGCAGTCGCTTGGCTCATTGCTTCCACCGGCGAAGGTCGCGTCATTCCCGCTTACCTTCGAAAAGGGAATGATCGTCGTTCCGGCCGGCGACGTAGCGTTGCTGACGGATATCTGCCTCGCTGACCTGCCTATTTGGTGGGAGCTGCGCGGCCTTTGCCGTCGCTGTCGCCACAACGCTCCCTTGAGCCGCCGCCGAATGAGCCGGTTCGGCGCGAAAACCTCGTTCGCGAAGCTGCGTCAATACTTGCGCTGTACGAAATGCAGCAACCGCGAGCGCAACGAGTTTGCCGCCAGAAAAATACCCCGGGACTGAGATGTCAAACTTCGTTCATACAGACTACGATTTCAGATCCTTAAACGTCATCCCCCCTCATGCGGTCTTTATGGTGCGCTGCACCGCCTGCGGCGTGGTGTGCGAAGTGAGCCGTCGTTATCTTGAGGAGAAGGCCGGTGCGCACGCGGAACTGAAAGCTATTGAAGCACGCCTAATATGTGCATGCGGCCAAAAGGCCGCGAAGCTCATGGCCGGATACTACGGCGTCCCGCATCCGATATTCGACGAGAAAACTCGCAAATGGGTACATCCTCCCGAGTAAGCAGCACAAAACCGGCCGATCGCCTCGGCCGGTTTTTCGTTGAAGATATAAGCGATATCGGTTATATCTCGATAAGCGATATCGCTTATGTATGCTGTATTGGAGGCGAGATTGACTGACTTTCCGATATCGGTTAGTCCGGGCCGCATGGGGCGACCACCACTCAAAGTGAAACCAACTGTCGTGCGCTTGCCGGAAGGCATGAACGAGCGCATTGACGCCCTAGTCGGAAAGAACCAGCGCGCGAAATTTATCCGCGAGGCAGTCTCGAAAGAACTGCAGCGCCTAGAGCGTGCGGCCGGCAAACAATCTCCCGAAAGCAACGACACCTGACGGCCAGGCTGCCATAGATGGCCTACCTGAAATAACCAGGGCGCGAGTCTTCGCTCGCCCCTTGCGAGTGGGGATCGCGATCACTAGCTTCAAATTTAGTAATGAGTAATGCCGGGGGGCGCATAGACTATCATGCTGTATTTCTAGGTCTTTGACCGCACGAACGCGGTCACTTTGTCATGCTCTCGGCGAGCTGCATGACCCTCAATCTCAAAGCGTCGATGTTCGGGATCTGGCAGTCATTGCCAGGCACTGTCGCATGTCGTCGCGGTATCTGTTGATCCAGGCTTGGCTTGACGATCATTAGGCCGAGCGTTTGCCGGTGCCAGGCTCCGCCGTTGCCAACCGCTCCTTAAAGCGAGACCGGAGAACCGGCAGCAATGCGTCGATCACTTGTTGATCACCCATGTCGGCAACCATCGCAAGAAGCTCATTATAGAGATTGGCTGCCTCTGCCATGATCGCCCGCTGCGGCGCTTGCTGATTGCACTCGACGAAAACAGCCTGAACCGTATCTCCAAGCCTCTGCAGTAGGACGGCATCGATCCGCTCTGATGGTGGACCAATTCCATCTTCCTCCGTCGACGACTTTGGCCCCAAACCTGCCAGTACCCAGCCGGGATTGATGCCAACCTTCTCGAACTGGATCAGTGTTTCGCCGCTTGGTGTGCCCTCGTCTCGCTCCATCTTCTGCCAAGCGCGCAACGAGATACCTAGCTTGTCGGCAGCCTCCTGCTGCGACAACTCCAGTTCCGCCCGAACCAATTTCACCCGATCGCCGATCGTCCGACTTTCAACCAAAAGACACGCCTCAACAAACAAGCACATTTATGCTTGTCAACAAGCATAAATGTGCTTATCTATCTCGTTAGCAGCCTGCTTCGGCTGGCTGCGATTGCTCACTCAAGTGTCAACAAAAGGCGAGTGCTACCAACACCCGCCTTATGCAGGAGGTTCTAATGGCGAAGCCAATGCGCTGGGATCGTCATCTCATCCTCGCCGAACTGCGTCGAAAGGGTATGACCCTTACACGCCTGGCGGAGTTGAACAACAAAGCTCCCGGAGGCTTTCGCACGATCTGGACCCGGCCAAACGAGGGCAACGAGGCTATTATTTCCGCGTTCCTCGGTGTCCCCGTGGCCGAACTTTTCCCAGATCGCTATCCCAAAAAAACCACGACAATTCTTTCGCACGAGTACCGTGCGGAGTCCATCGGCACCCGCAGGGCTGTCGCATGATGTGGCGCGGACGGATGACTGTTCTAGCCCTTCTCGTCCGGTGCCAGCCCACTGAGCTGGTCGGCAGGGTGCCTAACGCTCAACCCCGGCTGTCCAATCCCGCAACCGCCCGCGCCACACCCAAACAATCCCCTTTTCCGCTGGATGCCACAATGACCAAAACTCATGGGAAAATTGGCGTTCGAAATCCCTTCATCCCCTCCTTCCAGCCAGCCTCTCGGCTGCTGGAATGGCTTCTCGTCGGCAGCACCACGGTTGCGGGCATCGTTGCCGCGCTGTTCGCCGTCGCTCATCAGATGGGAGCATTCTAATGAACCCCTACTCCGAACCGGAACGCCTGACAGTTATGCTGTCCTGCTGCTACAAGGCTTCGCAGTCGCATTTCTCGCATTTGCCGATGCGATATCTCATCAGCCCGCCCAACCACATGCTTGACGCGGCGCTAGCCCGCCAAGTTGCGCTCTACATCTTCCACGACGAGTTCAATGTGCCACGCCGCCGTATTGTGGCGATGCTCGGCATTGCGCGCTCGACGATGTTGATGGCCGTTCGCGTCATTGAAGCCCGCCGTGCAGACGGTGTGTTCGATCGCATGTACCACCGGATAGCTTCCCGCGCTGGTGACCTCTTTATGGCCGAGCTTGCCAAAGCTGCGGAGGCCGCGTGATGGCCGAGCTGAGACAGATCCCCATCGATCAAATTGTGGTGCCAGAGCGCTTGCGCGCAGTCGAAGAAGAACAGGCACTCATCATTGCGCGAAGCATCGTCGAGCACGGTCTAATCAATCCGATCACGGTTCGCTCAACCCCTGCCGCAAAAGACGGAAACTGGACCTTGATCGCTGGCGCACATCGACTGCGCGCATTCGAGATCAACGGCGAGCCAGAAATCGACGCCATGATCGTCGAAGGCGACAAGGCTGATGCGCAGCTTATCGAGATCACAGAAAACCTATTTCGCAACGATCTGTCGGTTATGGATCGAGCTGTCTTTGTGCAGTCCTATCGCGAAATATGGGAAGAAAAATTCGGCAAGATCACTCGCGGCGGAGATCAGAAATCAAAGGATCAAGTTGATCCTTTGGTCGGGCAAAACAGGATCAATCTTGTCCAAATGCTCGAAGAGGAAGTCGCCGCCGGCAGCTTCTCCGAACACGTCGCTGATCGCATGGGCGTGTCTGTCCCGGCGATAAAACGCCTGCAGCAAATCGCTCAAAACCTGCAGCCTACGCTCCGTGCCCAACTTCGCGGAACTCCCGCGGCAGACAATCAATCTCTTCTCCTGAAGCTCGCCAAGGAAGGCCCGAAGCGTCAGCAGCAAATTGCTGCCGCCCTCAAAAAGCAGCCCGATATCTCCAAGGTTCTGGAAGCTGCGAAGGAGCCGCCGAAAGAAGTTTCGGAGGCAGACAGACAGCGCGCCGTCCGCGTCGATCTCGATCACGCCTGGAAGGCAGCGGATCGCATGACGCGTGTTCTGTTCGTCTTCGACATGCTCATTGAAGCCGGTGTCTCCGACGAACTGCGAAAGCAGGTCAAAACCGAGATGGAGAAGGCTCGATGAAAACCGATCCCTCACAGCTCGACTTCTGGAGCCGGGAGATTTTCCCGGTTCGCATGCCGGTTCAGTCGATCGACATTGACCGCTACCGCGCCAAGATCAAGCGCGCCATGGCCCGAGCTATCCGCGAATGCCAGTATGATCGCCCGACGATCGCGGCCCGCATGGCTCAATATCTCGGCCTATCAGCGATCAGCAAAGCCGCGCTCGATGCCTACACGGCCGAGAGCAAGACC
>NZ_JAELUG010000194.1 GCF_016429255.1 Rhizobium sp. ASV8 | reverse complement strand
AGACCGGTATTTTCCTGTTGCGGCCTCAGCGGCGTGCGCGGTCGGTTGGCACCGGGCAATTCCTCATTGCCGAGGATGAAATCATTCATCGTGTAGACATCCTCAAGCATCTCGCTCTCGGTGATGTAGCGCACGCCACCTGTCTGACGCGTCGGATCGAGCGCACGCGCCAGCCTGTTCGTCTCGGCGTAGAAATCATGTGAATCCTGGGATTCGTTGATGCGCACGCCCCAGATCACGATCGAGGGATGATTCCAGTCGCGCTCGATCATGCGACGCACATTGCGGATCGATTCCTGCTGCCACTCCTCATCGCCGATATGCTGCCAGCCGGGAATTTCTTCGAAGACGAGCAGACCGATACGGTCGCAATGATCGAGGAACCATTTTGACTGAGGATAATGCGAGGTGCGCACGATGTTGCACTTAAGCGTATGCTTCATCAGCTCCGCATCGCGCTCCTGGGCTGAACGGCCCATTGCATAGCCGACATAGGGAAACGCCTGGTGGCGGTTGAGCCCACGCAGCTTCAACGCCTTGCCGTTCAGGAGAAAGCCTTCGGCGGTAAAGCCTGCGGTGCGGAAACCGAAGGTCGCGGCATGACGATCCGTGCCGTGATCACTCGCAAACTCCACCTCAGCCGAATAGAGAACGGGATTGTCGAGATCCCAAAGCGAAAGGCCTGAGAGACCATCGAAACTGAGCGTCACGCTTTCGCCCGATGTGCCCGCCTCACCCAAAGCAATGGCCTTGCCATCGACGGACCGCAAGGTCACTTTCACATTGCCTTCGAAGACGAGGTTTTGCGGATTGGAGATATCGCAGCGGACGGTCGCGGATTTACTGTCGGAAAGCACATCCGAGGTCTCGACCTTGATATTAGCGATAAAGACGGGATCGGTGAGCTTCAGCCAGACATCGCGGTAGATCCCCGCATAGGTCAGGTAATCGATCCGGCCGCCGAAGGGCGGGATTTCAGGATTCTCGCTTCCGTCGATCTTGACCGTGATGAGGTTTTCGCCCTTTCGCAGACGTCCGGTCAGGCGCGCCTCGAACGGCGTGTAGCCGTCCTTGTGCGCAACGATCTCCTCGCCGTTCAGATAGACAACGGCATCGGCCATTGCCGCGTCGAAGATCAGCGAAATTTCGCGGCCGGCGAATGCATCATCCCAGTTCAGAATCTTCTGATAGGTAAAGGCGCGCTGATAAGACTTTTCATCGAAATAATTGAAGGGCAGCTCGACGGCATTATGCGGCAGTGTAACTGGCTGCCCTTCCCGCGCGCGGTCAACATCCGCGAGAGAAAATCCTTCCTGAAACGTCCAGGATTCGTTGAAGGCGACAACAGAACGCATTTTCAATCCTATCGATTAAGCCCGTCGCATCGGGTGACGAACAGATGTTGCTTGGAAAATCAGGCGCAAGGAGAAGCAGATGTGATGCTGCGGGGCGATATCTATACAGGCTCGCCGCAGACGCACAATGCGACCGGTTGACGGATTTCGACCTCCCGGCAAGCGAGAGTGCGGTAATCCTTCTCCGCGCTACCGGCTTCGGCTCGTCTTCCCTTCCTCGACCGGGCTGCGCACCGCCGCATACATGCCGGTCGTGCGAAATTCCGTCGGATTGATTCCGTAGATGCGGCGGAAGACCTTGGAAAAATAGTTGGCATCATCGAAGCCCGACATGATCGCCACTTCCTTGACCGGAATGAATGCAGCCTTGGTCAGCAGCTTTGCCGCGCGCTGCATGCGCTGCTGCAGGACGAATTCCGCCGGCGGGACGCCCTCGCTTTCGGCAAAGACGCGCGAGAAGTGGGCACGGCTAAGCCCGCTCACCTTGGCAAGTTCTTCGACGGGCAGCGGCTTGTCGAGATTGGCGTCAATGTGGTCGATGACGATCTGCATGGCTGAACGATCGGCGGCAAAGGCATGCGAGCCAAAAACGTCGTCATAGAGCGCCATGGCGGCCTCATAGGCGATGGCTGAAGCCGACGCGGGCGTCCTCGCACCCCTGACCAGCCGCAGACTGCAATCGGCAAGATGATCGATGGTCGCTTGCTGCAGCTTCAAGACCGGACCCGCCGCAGCCAAAATCAGACGATGGATGCGCAGCGCTTCTTCTCCATTCATCGATATCCAGAAATACTCCCAGCGTTCGCCCTTCTCCAGCCAGTAACGATGGTTGTGCGGCACGAGAACGAGCAGCGTATCGCCGGCATTCACACGATGGTTCCGGTTTTCGTAGCGTAGTCGGCCGGTGCCGCTGATGGTATATTGAAGTACGGTAAAGGGCGTCTGGCCACGCCGTCGCCCATCCCAGTCATAAGGCTCGTCCTGCCTGATTTCATAGCCGGCGCTGGTCGGCATCGCATGCAGCCGGTGGCGTCCGCGTGGCAGCGAAACCGTCCGCATGACCTGTCCGTTATCGATCAATTCCTGCAGCACAAAATTACCCCTGAAAGCATAATAGTTCTCTGTTCGCTTCGATGATTATAGGCATAATCCCGCCAGAAAACAGCGCTTGATTGCCGATGAGGACCGGCGATTGGAGAAAAAACCACGATTTCGGCCCATTTCGCAATCGATGCGCTCACGGGGCGAAAATGCTGTCATCTCCCCTGCCGCTGCCCGTTCGACCGACTTTAAGGTGAGGATCATGAGTTTCAAAATCGCTATTATCGGCGCTGGCAGCGTCGGCTTCACGAAAAAGCTGTTCACCGACATCCTCTGCGTGCCGGAATTCCGCGACGTTGAATTTGCGCTGACGGATATGAGTGAGCACAATCTGACGATGATCAAGGCGATCCTCGACCGGATCGTCGAAGCAAACAAGCTGCCGACGCGCGTGACGGCGACGACGGATCGCCGCAAGGCGCTGGAAGGCGCGCGCTACATCATCAGCTGCGTCCGAGTCGGCGGTCTGGAGGCTTACGCCGAAGATATCCGCATTCCGCTGAAATACGGCATCGACCAATGCGTCGGCGATACGATCTGCGCCGGCGGCATTCTCTATGGTCAGCGCAACATTCCGGTCATCCTCGATTTCTGCAAGGATATCCGCGAAGTCGCCGAGAGCGGCGCCAAATTCTTGAACTATGCCAACCCGATGGCGATGAACACCTGGGCGGCGATCGAATACGGCAAGGTCGACACGATCGGCCTTTGCCACGGCGTCCAACATGGTGCCGAACAGATTGCTGAAGTGCTTGGCGCCAAGGACAAGAGCGAGCTCGACTATATCTGCTCCGGCATCAACCATCAGACTTGGTTCGTCGACCTTCGCCTCAATGGCCGCAAGATCGGCAAGGATGAGTTGATCGCCGCGTTCGAGGCACATCCGGTCTTCTCGCAGCAGGAAAAGCTGCGCATCGACGTGCTGAAGCGCTTCGGTGTCTATTCCACCGAAAGCAACGGCCACCTGTCCGAATACCTGCCCTGGTATCGCAAGCGTCCCGACGAGATCAACAAGTGGATCGATATGTCGGACTGGATCCATGGCGAGACGGGCGGCTATCTGCGTCACTCCACCGAGACGCGCAACTGGTTCGAGACGGAATTCCAGCAGATCCTCGACAGCGCTTCCCAGCCGATCGATCCGGCGCGTCGCTCGAATGAGCACGCCAGCCATATTCTGGAGGCGCTCGAAACCAACCGCGTCTATCGCGGCCATTTCAACGTCAAGAACAATGGCGTCATCACCAATCTGCCCGCCGATGCCATCATCGAATCCCCCGGCTTCGTCGATCGCTTCGGCATCAACATGGTGGCCGGCATTACACTGCCCGAGGCATGTGCGGCCACCTGCATTTCCTCGATCAACGTTCAGCGCATGTCGGTCCATGCCGCCATCAGCGGCGACATCGACCTCTTGAAGCTCGCCGTCCTGCACGACCCGCTGGTCGGCGCCGTCGCCACACCGGAGGAGGTTTGGCAGATGGTCGATGAAATGGTTGTCGCCGAGGCACGCTGGCTGCCGCAATACGCCCATGCAGTGGACGACGCCAAGGATCGCCTGTCGCGGAGCAAGGTCAAGACGCGCGACTGGAAGGGTGCTGCAAGTCGCAATGTCCGCTCGATCGAGGAGCTGCGCGCGGAAAAGGCCGCTCTGAAGCAGGCAGGTTAGTGAACATGCAGGCCGAAAGATAAGGTGTTAAGGCGGGGTCTTAAGGGGATATCCCGCCTCAACCGACCATCTTTCGTTTCAAGGGAGGAACGCGAGGCCTCGAACGGAACGCTCGCGAATTTGGGAGAGAGAACAAGATGAGACATTTTCGACCGATCGGCTTTCTCGCCGCGTTGACGATTGCCACATCCGCAATCGCGATCAGCGCTCATGCGGCCGAGCCGACAGTGCCACCCGTTCCACCGGTCTTCCCCGCAGAAGGCAAGATCAAATATGTCGAGCGCAGCTCCATTCTGGAGTTCAAGGCGCTGCCGGACTATCACGAGCCGTCCTGGGTCACCGACAAGTTCGTCAAGACCGGCAAGCTGCCGCCCGTCAAGGATCGCCTCCCGAAAGAACCACTGGTCTATAAAACAGGCAACATGCCTGACGGCATCGGCGTTTATGGCGACACGCTGCGCCATGTCATCGGCGGCCGTCCGGAAGGCTGGAATTACACCGGCGGCCAGAGCCAGGGCTGGGGCGGCATCGACATCGGCTTGTCCGAATGCCTGACGCGCACCGCTCCGCTCTTCCAGGTCGAAGCCAAGGATACCGAGCCGCTGCCAAACCTTGCCAAGAGCTGGGATTGGTCGACCGACGGCCACAAGCTCACCATGCACCTGATCGAAGGCGCGAAATGGTCCGACGGCGTACCCTTCAATGCCGACGACCTGATGTTCTACTGGGACGACGAGGTCAACGATCACAACGTCTCGCCCTTGAACGGCGCCAGCCCTGAGACATTCGGGGCAGGCACGACGCTGAAGAAGATCGACGACTACACCGTCGAATGGACCTTCAAGGATGCGTTTCCGAGGCAGTATCTCTATGCCATGGCCTACGGCACCTTCTGCCCCGGCCCGTCGCATATCCTGAAGCCACAGCACCCGAAATATTCGAAGAACACCTACGAGCAGTTCAAGAATGCCTTCCCGCCCGAATTCATGAACATGCCCGTCATGGGCGCCTGGGTGCCGGTCGAATATCGCTCCGACGATATCATCGTCATGCGCCGCAACCCCTACTACTGGAAGGTCGACGAGAAGGGCAATCAGCTGCCTTACCTCAACGAATTGCACTATAAGCTCTCGACCTGGGCAGACCGCGACGTGCAGGCGGTTGCCGGCTCCGGGGACTTTTCGAACCTCGAACAGCCGGAAAACTTCGTCGCCTCGCTGAAGCGCGCCGCGCAAGCCGAAGCACCGGCCCGTCTCGCCTTCGGCCCTCGTCTCATCGGCTATAACCTGCAGATGAATTTCTCCGCCAACGGCTGGGGCAGTCCGGATGCGCGCGGCCAGGCCGTCAGGGACCTGAACCGCAACGAGCACTTCCGCAAGGCCGTCTCCATGGCGCTCGACCGCAAGGCGCTTGGCGAATCTCTGGTCAAGGGACCGTTCACCGCGATTTATCCGGGCGGTCTGTCTTCCGGCAGCACCTTCTATGACCGCAACTCCACGGTCTATTATCCGTTCGATCTTGCCGCCGCCAAAGCCGAACTTGCCAAGGCCGGCCTCAAGGATACCGATGGCGATGGCATCGTCAATTTCCCGGCCAGCGTCAACGGCGGCAAGGATGTCGAGATTACCCTGCTGGTCAACAGCGGCTATACGACGGACAAGAGCCTTGCCGAAGGCGTGATCGGCCAGATGGAGAAGCTCGGCCTGCGCGTCGTCATCAACGCCCTCGACGGCAACCAGCGTGACGATGCCAATTACAGCGGTCGCTTCGACTGGATGGTGCGACGCAACAGCACGGAGCTTGCCTCGGTCGTGCAGAACACCGAGCAGCTCGCTCCGGTCGGTCCGCGCACGAGCTGGAACCACCGCGCCGGTTCGGATGGCAAGGTCGATCTGATGCCCTTCGAAACGGATATGGTCGATATCGTCAACAAGTTCACGCAGTCGCAGAATAGCGATGAGCGCGTGGCCCTGATGAAGAAATTCCAGAAGGTGTCCACCGAGAACCTCTACAATATCGGCCTGACCGAATATCCGGGTGCGCTGATCATCAACAAGCGCTTCTCCAACGTTCCTCCGGGTACGCCGATCTTCCTGTTCAACTGGGCAGAGGACTCGGTCCTGCGCGAGCGTCTGTGGGTCGCGGCCGACAAGCAGGGCAAATACGAGCTGTTCGCCGACCAGCTTCCGGGTGCCCCGGGCAGCGCCGGTCCGATCAAGTAAGGTCGAACGAGACCTCATGGCGGCCGGCATGATGCCGGCTGCCATGGGACCCGAGACATCCAGCGATCAGCTATCGCCGGGTAAAATGAACCGCTGGCGCATATCCTCCGCGAGGAGCGAGAGTGCCGACAGCATCAAAGAGAAGCGAACCGTCCCATGTTACGATTCCTGCTCGTTCGCATAGCCTCAGCAATCCCCGTGCTCTTCATCCTGAGCGTGGTGACATTTGCCATCATTCAGGCGCCGCCGGGCGACTATGCCGATTACATCCGCTCGCAGTTGATGAACCAGGGCGGCGCATCCTTCGAACAGGCTGATGCCCAGGCGCAGGCCTATCGAAAGGAACATGGTCTCGATAAGCCGATGATCGTCCAATATTTCAACTGGGTCGGCGGCATCGTCACCAAAGGCGATTTCGGCTACAGCATGGTCTACAACAAGCCGGTCGCCGATGTCGTCGGTGAGCGCCTGCCGCGGACACTGGCGCTGGCGCTGGTGTGCCACATATTCGCATCCATACTCGGCATAGGTTTCGGCATATGGGCGGCGACGCGCCAATATAGCTGGGTCGACAATCTTTTGGCCGGCGTCTCCTTTCTCGGCATGACGGTGCCGCGCTTCCTGATGGCGCTGATTATCGTCTATATCCTCGTCTTCCAGCTCAACGTCTCGGAGATCGGCAGTTTCTTCTCGCCGCAATATGGTGGTGCGCCCTGGTCGTGGGCCAAGTTCGTCGATCTGGTCAAGCATGTCTGGCCAGTCGTTGCGATCGCCACCTTCGGCGGCCTCGCCTACAATATGCGCGTCATGCGCGGCAATCTTCTCGACACGCTGAACGCCCAATATGTCGAAACCGCCCGGGCGAAAGGTCTTTCCGGCGGCGCCGTCGTCATGCGCCATGCCGTGCCGAATGCCCTGCATCCGCTGATCATGTATCAGGGCGTCGTGCTTCCCTACATGCTGACCGGTGAAATCGAGACCGCAATCATCTTTTCGCTGCCCACAGTCGGGCCGGCTATCGTCGGCTCCATGGCGGTCGGCGACGTCTATGTCACGGCAACCTTCATGATGGTGCTTTCGGCAACCCTCATCATCGGCAACATCATCGCCGACATGCTGCTTGCCCTGCTCGATCCGCGCGTGCGTCAACAGGGAGGGATCCACTAATGCTCGCCTTCAGCAACTCCCCACCTGTGCCGGAAGAAAAGGTCAAACACAAAGGCGGCGGCGAAAGCTATATCGCACTGGTCTGGCGACGCCTGAAGCGGTCCTGGACAGGCATGAGCGGCCTCATCCTCGTCGTGCTGCTGCTGCTAATGGCAGTCTTTGCCGAATTCGTCGCGCCACTTGACCCCAAGGCGACCGACACCGGCTTCGCGCCACCGCAAGTTATCAGCTTTCACGACAAGGACGGCAATATCGTCTTCCAGCCCCGCGTCTACGCACTGGTCGAAACAACCGATCTCGATCCCGTCACGTTCCAACCGATCGTCGGTCCAGACTACGATCACCCCCGCCTGCTCGGCTTATTCGTCAAAGGCGATCCTTACCATTTGTTCGGCCTGATCCCCGGCAATCGGCATCTGTTCGGCACGACCGATGGCGGTCCAGTGCATTTCCTCGGTACCGACAAGTTCGGCCGCGACGTGCTGTCACGCGCCATATACGGCTCCCGCATTTCGCTGATGATCGCTCTCACGGTCGTCGCCATCGTGACGATTGTCGGCACCAGCATCGGCATGATCTCCGGCTATTTCGGCGGCGTGCTCGATACCTGGATCCAGCGCTTTGTCGAGGTCGTTCTTGCCTTCCCGCAAGTGCCGCTTTATCTGGCCCTGACTTCGCTGATCCCCGTGACAGCGCCTACCAATGTCTTTCTTGCCTTCGTCATCATCGTCATGTCTGCGCTCGGCTGGGCACAGATGTCACGCGAGGTTCGCGGCAAGACGCTGGCATTGGCAAGGATCGACTATGTGCGAGCAGCGATGGCGATCGGGGCCACCGACCGCCGCATCATCCTGCAGCACATATTTCCGAACGTCATGAGCCACGTCATCGTCGCCGTGACGCTTGCAATCCCGAGCGTGGTTCTGCTCGAATCCTTCCTGGGTTTCCTCGGCTTTGCCGTCAAGCCGCCGCTGATCTCCTGGGGTCTGATGTTGCAGGATACGTCGACCTATTCGGTCATCGGTTCCTACCCCTGGATTTTGTCGCCCGTCGCCTTCGTCCTCGTCACCGTCTTCGCCTTCAATGCACTCGGCGACGGATTGCGCGACGCGATCGATCCCTACTGAGAGGAGAACGGATATGGCTCTCGCACTCATCAATCCCTTCGCTCCAGACCTTCGCTTCGACGCCGGCGAGAGGGCCGTCGCGCCCGTTATCGATGCTCGCAATATCGCCGTAAAATTCAAGGTCGAGGACGGCATGGTCGATGCCGTCAAGGATATCTCCTTTCAGCTCTATCGCGGCGAAACCATCGCCATCGTTGGCGAGTCCGGCTCGGGAAAGTCGGTGACTGCCCGCACGGTGATGGGGCTTTTGACCAAGCGCGCTGTGGTTTCGGACAAATCCACCGTTCATTATGATGGCAAGAATGTCCTGAAATTCTCGGAACGGGCGCGCCGACAGCTGCGCGGCGACCGCATCTCGATGATTTTCCAGGAGCCGATGAGCTCGCTCAACCCGATCTATACCATCGGCAGCCAGATCGTCGAGGCGATCCGGGTTCATCGTAAGGTCAGCCGCCGAGACGCCGAGAAACGGGCTCTCGACTTGCTGAAGCAGGTGCAGATCCCCGATCCGGAAGCGCGGCTGAAGCAATATCCGCATCAGCTATCCGGCGGTCAGCGCCAGCGCGTGATGATCGCCATGGCGCTTGCCAACGACCCGGACGTGCTGATCGCCGACGAGCCGACGACGGCGCTCGACGTGACCGTGCAGGCACAGATCCTGAACCTCATCCGCGACCTGCAA
>NZ_JAELUG010000193.1 GCF_016429255.1 Rhizobium sp. ASV8 | reverse complement strand
AGCGCCATTTCGTCAACACGTAGCCATTGAGCGCGCCAAGAATGGTCGAGATCGCCACGGCCGGCACGACCATGTAAACGGAGGCCCAGAAATGTCCGGCCACCCCCGAAAGGCAGTTGTTTAGGGCATCGCATCCACCGCTCCAGGCCCGGATCCAGGGCGTGATCGTCGGCGAGCTCGGCAGGGAGAGCATATTGCCGTCCTGGATCTCGCTCATCGTCTTGAACGAGGTTACCAGCATCACCCATAGCGGCAGGAGATAGAGAAGAGCGAAAATGGCAAGCAGGCCATAAATGATGAAGCGTCCGCTGCGATTGCCGCCGGCGGGCCTGACCATATCCCGTGTCGCGGCACTCATCGGGCCTTCTCCCTCAGTTCGGAATAGAGATAGGGGACGATGATGGCGGTGATGGCCATCAGCATGATCACTGCGCTGGCCGACCCGACATCCATCTGACTGCGCTTGAAGGAGTAGTCGTTCATGAAGAGCGAGGGGAGCCAGGCCGACCCGCCGGGGCCGCCCGACGTCAGCGCCACCACAAGATCGTAGGATTTGATCGCCATGTGCGTAAGCACGATGAAGGCGGACAGGAAGACCGGCCGCAGGATCGGAATGACGATGCGCCAGTAGATGCGGAAGCCGGAAGCCCCATCGATCTGAGCCGCCTTCAGCATCTCGGAATCGATGCCGCGCAGGCCCGCCAGGAACATGGCCATGACGAAGCCGGAGGTTTGCCAGACACCGGCAATGACGACGGTGTAGATGACGAAATTGGGATCCTTGAGCCAGCCGAAATGAAAGCTGGTCCAGCCGATGCGATGCAGCGTCTGCTCAAGGCCGAGGCTGGGATCGAGGAACCATTTCCAGGCGACACCCGTGACGATCATCGAAAGCGCCATCGGATAAAGATAGACGGTGCGCAGGAAGCCTTCGGCGCGGATCTTCTGGTCGAGCAGGATGGCCAGAAGCAGCCCCAGCGCCATGCAGATGCCGACGTAGAGCACGCCGTAGATCGCCATGTTGGTGATCGACGTGTACCAGTTGGACGGCGGATTGCTTTCAAAGGTCCAGTTCCAGAGCTTCTGATAGGTGGCCCATCCCACCACACGGGTGCTGGGGAAATCCTTCGAGTTGGTGAAGGACAGGAAGATGGTCCACAGGATGAAGCCGTAGACGAAGACCACGATCAGCGCAAAGCTGGGGGCGAGCACAATCTTGGGCAGTGCGTCCTGGAGCTTCTCGCGAAACCCGGCGCGGTGCTGCACCACTGGTGCGGTCGTGGGTATGGCCATGGATTTGTCCTGTTCTTGTTGCGGCTTGGTGTCTCAAGACCGACTAAACCTGCGGTAGGTGGCGCTTCATGTTGGCGCATGACGCATCGCAGGTTGCAAGTCGGGCGCGACTGGCGCGCCCGACTGCCGTCATTATTTTGCGTCGTTGATTGCCTTGACGAGCTGGGTCACAGCTTCGTCGGAGGTCTTGATCTGACCGTTGAAGAACTTGTCGACCACGTCGAGATAGGCGTTGGTGACAGCCGGCGGTGCACCATAGCCCTGAGCCAGCGAACCGAAGAGCGTGCCGCTGTCATTGGCCTTCTTCAGGTCGGCGATGCCCTTCTTGCCGCAAATGTCGAAGTCGGTATCCGGAACGTCCGTGCGCGACGGCACCGAGCCCTTGATCACGTTGAAGGCGGATTGCACTTCCTTCGACATGGTGGTCTTTGCCAGCGCTACCTGCGCATCCTTGCGGTCGGCGCCAACGTCGAACATGGCGAACATGTCAGAGTTGTAGGCAACGCTGCCGTCCGTGCCTGGGAAGCGGTAGCACAGGAAGTCGTCGCCCGGCTTCTTCTGGGCGTTGTGGAACTCACCCTTGGCCCAGTCGCCCATCACCTGAACGAGCGCATCGCCCTTGATGACCATCGCGGTCGTCAGGTTCCAGTCGCGGCCCGAGAAGTTCGGGTCGACATAGGCCTTGAGCTTGGCAAGGTTGTCGAAGGACTTCTTCATCGTGTCGGACTTCAGGGCAGCCTCGTCGAGGTCGTTGAAGGCCTTCTTGTAGAATTCCGGTCCGCCGGTGGAAAGCACCACGTCGTCGAACAGGATGGCTTCCTGCCAGTCCTGGCCACCGAGAGCAAGCGGCGTCACGCCGGCCTTCTTGGCCTTGTCGAGCAGAGCGAGGAAATCATCGAAGGTCTTCGGCTCGGTGCCGCCGATCTTGTCCATGACGGCCTTGTTGATCCACACCCAGTTGACCGAGTGGACGTTGACCGGCACGGCGACCCACTTGCCGTCATAGGTCGAGAACTTCTGGAAGGCAGCCGGAACGGCCTTGTCCCAGCCTTCCGACTTGGCAAGATCGGTCAGGTCGCCAAGCTTGCCGCCTTCGGCGTAAACGAGGACGTTGTAGCCCAGCATCTGCGACGACGTCGGGTAATTGCCCGCAGCAACCATCGCCTTCAGCGTCGTCATGGCCGCATTGCCGCCACCGCCGGCTACAGGAACGTCCTTCCAGCTGTAACCCTGCTTGGCCAGCGCGTCCTTGATGACCTTCAGCGCAGCAGCCTCACCGCCAGACGTCCACCAGTGCAGCATCTGCACTTCCTTTACATCCGCAGCGCGAGCCGCCCCAGCCGTCATCCCTGACAGCGCCAAAGCGACCATCGCCACGCTCGTCATAAACTTACGCATCTAAAACCCTCCCGGTTTCGCAACTCGTCCAAGCGAAGGCCTTCCTCCGCCTTTAAAACCTCCACCACCGAGCGGAGGCTATTCTGCTGTCGGCTCATTTGCCGCAAAGCATTTAAAACGTTATAAACAACCTCAAGTCAAGATGTCGACCATGATTTGAATATTGATTATAAGCTATTGAATAATATTCAGTTTTGTTGAATTTATTGCAACTTTTTCAGTCAATTTTTTCCAAAATCAGCTCCGCAAACGTTTTCAACAACACATTTGCACTTGGCTGTGAAACAGCGTACAAGGCGATCACTCCGAGGCAGGCTGGGTATTCCCTTGAAAGACAATTCCGGAAAATCCGCGTTCCTTGCAAAGACCGGGCGCAGAAGCGCCAAGCCGACGTTGCGCACCATTTCCGAAATGACGGGCTTTGCGGTTACGACCGTGTCCCGGGCCTTGAGCAATGCACCTCAGATTTCGATCGAGACGCGCGAGCGCGTCCACGCCGTTGCCGCGCAAATCGGCTATCTGCCCGATCGAGCCGCACAGCGCTTGAAGACAGGCAAGACCAATGTCATCGGCATCCTGCTTGATCCCCATGAGGAAATTCTAGGCTACGGTATTTCCATCATGCACGGTCTTGCCAAGGCTCTGCGGAACACGGCCTACCACCTCATCGTGACGCCGAATTTCATCAACGGAAGCAATGTCGAAGCGGTGAACTATCTGGTGCGTAACGGGATGGTCGACGGATTGCTTTTCTCGCGAACGGAACCCTTCGATCCTCGCGTTCGCCTTCTCCTTGAAAGCGGGTTTCCGTTCGTCACGCATGGGCGAACGGAATTCACGGTCGATCATCCTTTCGTGGACTACGATAATTTCAGCTTTGCCTATGAGGCGACGAAGCGGTTGGTCGAACGCGGCCGGCGCAAGCCGATGATCATCCTGCCGCCGAGACGGCTAACCTTTTCGCAGCATCTGCTGCATGGCTTCATGACGGCCGTGCGCGAAGCGGGCGTCGATTACGAAATTCCCGAGGAAATCGATCTCGACTGTCCGGTGGAGCAGATTCGCGAATATATGAGCCGTCGCGCGTCGCAGCCCGGTTCGCCCGATGGCTTCACCTGTGGCGGCGAGGTCTCGGCGCTGGCGACCATTACCGGCATGGCCGATAACGGACTTACGCTTGGAGTGGAATATGACGTGGTGGCAAAACGCACCTCGAAGCTCTTGAGCCAGATCCAGCCGAAAGTCGAGACCATCTATGAAGATCTGGTCGATACCGGCGAGCGAATGGGACATGTTCTGCTTGCCTCCATCGCTGGTGATCAGACGATCGAAAAGCAAGTCTTGCTGAAGCCTGAAATCGGTTTTCCGGTGCTTTCGGCCGTCGACTGAATATCACGGTTCCGATGCAGTCCGGCGGTACTATCGTAGGTATCGCGCAGACGTTTTCAGCTGTGGGATTGGCAAACCTGGTCCCGGGTCTTTCTGGCAACGGCCAAGCGGTCGCCGCCAGGGCTGCAATCGTCCTTCGCCTCTCTATTGGAGAAGCTGTGTAGCCGCCCGATAGCGCTCTGCCGCGGCGGGTGTGAAGCGATGCGCCCCCCAGGCACCCGTCGAAAGCGCGATCGGAAACGGGCGTTCCGGCGGGCTCCAGCGCGGAGAAACGCCAAGCACAGGCAGCACCCGAGCCATGATGGATCCGGTCACGGGAACGGCATTCCAGCCGGAGGTGCGGAAGCCATAGGTTTCCGGCAATGGTTTGGGTTCATCCAGAATGGTGAGAAACAGATATTTGGGATTGTCGATCGGCGTGATGCTCATGAAAGACGTCATAACCTTTTCTTTGGAGTAGCGCCCGCCGACGACCTTTTCGGCCGTGCCTGTTTTTCCGCCGACGTAGAAGCCCGCAACATTTGCGCCTCTTGCCGAACCGACCTCGGCGTTGAGCCGCATCAAGAAGCGCAGGGTTTCGCCGGTCCTGGCGGTAACGACGTCATTGGCGAGGATGCGCTCTTCGACCGATGAGCCCTTGATGAAGGTCGGTTGGATGAGGCGCCCGCCATTGACCAGCGAGGCGATCGCCATGCTCGCTTGCAGCGGCGTAACCGCCATGCCGTGCCCGAACGCCACGGTCACGGTGTTGATGTCTCCCCATCGCGGCGGAAGGATCGGAACGGCACTTTCGGGAAGCTCCGTCGTCAGTCGGTCGAATTGGCCCATCTTCCTCAGAAAATTCTGCTGGGCCTGCTTGCCGACCGTGAGCGCCATGCGCCCCATGGCGATGTTCGAGGAGTGAACGAAGGCTTCCGGCAGTGTTAGCGGCCTTTTCTGTCCGCGAAAGTCCGAGATCGTCGAGCGCCCCAGGCGTAACGGTTGGCTGGCGTCGATGACGGAATTCAGATTGAAGGAGCCGGAATCAAGAGCCATCGCCGTCGTCAGCGCCTTGAAGGTCGATCCCATTTCAAACGTCCCGACGGAAAGCCGGTTGATGCGATCCGAGCGCAGCGCGTCGGAGGGTATGTTCGGATTGAAGTCCGGAAGCGAGACGAGGGCGACGACTTCGCCATTCGTCACGTCGAGGATAAGACCGGCTGCTGCAATCGCGGAAAATTTCTCCATGGCCTTGCGCAACTCGTCCTTTAAGACGAACTGCGCGCGCAGATCCATGCTGAGCGCGATGGGCTGCAGGGCGTTTGCATCAAACTTCAGGCCCGTATCCCGAAGGATCTGCAGGCCCTGGCCATCGATCCACTTCTCTATACCCGCGATGCCGACATTATCGGTATTCACCGCTCCAAGCACATGCGATGCCAGATCCCCGTTCGGATAGAGCCGTTGCGTCTCCTCGCGGAAGCCAACGCTGGGTATTCCGAGATTCCAGACTTGGTTTTTCGCCGCAAGCGGGATCTTGCGCTTGACCCAGACGAAGCCTCGATCCGTGTCGAACCGGCGATAGAGTTCTGCCGGGCTGAGATCCGGAAATACTGATGTCAGCCCCTCGACGGCCTCGTTGATATCAACCAGCCGGCGTGGCTCGGCATAGATCGATGCCACCGGTACGTCCATCGCCAGCACAGTGCCGTTGCGATCGACAATATTAGGCCGTGCCACCGATGGCGGTATCAGCGCCGCCCCGGATGGCGGTGGAGTATGTAGCCCAAAATGCACAAGTCTGGCGCCGATGATCGTGTAGAACAGGATGAACAAGCCCGTTAGAAACACGATCCTCATTCTCAGCGCGGGAGGGGACGGCCGGCGCTGCCGCTTGCGAAGCGGGGGCAGTGGCATTTTTTTCATGTAGAAGCGCATGGTCATGGCGTGCCCCATGAATGGAGGGCAGCGACCAGGTCGATATGGGCGTGAAACGATGCGGATAGGCGCTGACCGTCAAACGGACGCGCCCCGCCGAATGCGTGGGAATGCGTTTCCATGGTTTCCTACCGAAGGTGTTGATAGATGAGTTCGGTGGGGAATCAAAGACGGGGCGGTCGCTCGAACGTAGCTGCGTCGCGATGCGGCGCCTTGGCTTGAGACAACAGCCATTTGGCGGATTTTTCCGCTAGCCTGTCTATGGATGATGTCGCGACCAGCCAGGGAACGTCGTGTGTGTGATCCGCACTTTGATCGCTGTGGTTATGATCGTCGACGAAAGCATCTTCATCCAGCGGCATCGCGGTAAAGCGAGGGTCTGACGCCGAGAGTTGCTCCTGCGAGGAAGCCTCCAGGGCGAGAGCAGGCGCAGTCGGACACAGGGCGAGCGCAACGGCCAGCATCCACGCGCCGATCAACAAACGCACAAACCTGTCAACACGTTCGACCATGCCGCAAATGGTTAGGCAGGAATGCTTAACGTCTCGTTACTTTATCGTTTCATTAAGTAATTGAAATTGCTTAATGTCGTTACGTGGCGTTACGGGTCACGTTACGGTGTCTTTTTTCGCTTCGCTTGACGAGCGTCGGCGAAGCGTTCGGCCGCCTCCAAAGCGGCACGGTCATAGATGGCGGCAGTCGTCTGCGTAGATGCGTGACCAGCAACTTTCGCAGCATCGTCGGTAGCTACGCCGGCCGCCCGAGCCTCGGAGATTCCGCTGGCACGAAGGTCACGCGCCCAGATGGATGATGACAATCCAATGGCTTTGCGATCCTGCCCCCATGCCAATCCGAATGCATCTGACAAATAAGGACGACCACTGGCTTCGCTTATGATCACCGGACCAGACCGCGATGCCACATCCCAGTTGGCAAGCTCTTCTATTACCATCGGCGCTCGGGTGAGCGGATACACGACTGACAGGCCTGTCTTCATCGAAGTCTTCGACGGCACGTACCGCATGACCAGGTCATTGTCGATGTCCTCCCAGCGAAGGCCGAACCACTTCTTTCCAGTGCGCGGATTGACAACATCGCTTATTCCGGGCGTGTCCACTGAAACCCATTGGCCTATGACATCCCAAAGGCGTAATGTTGTCTCGAAAACAAGCGCATAGACCAATGCGCTTGATGGTCGGCCGGCGGTGTGCGCCGCCTTGCGTAGGGCGATTACTTGGTCTGCTGTGATAACGCCTTCGCGCCGCTTGGGGGCTGGTAATTTGCGAGCCGCCACTTTGAGCACTTCCCGAAGCTCAATACAGGCGCTTATACGGCACATGATGCCGTAGGATACGGCAGCATCGATAATGGCCCTCATCATTTTCGCGGCAGCGAGATGTTTTCCATTTTTCGACCAAACGTCATGCCAACGCTTCAGATCAATACCGCTGATTTTGTCTATGTGACGATCGCCAATCTCATGGACCAACTTCGGCAAATAGGAGTCGTATGGCTTCCGTGACGAAGGACGCAGATTGAAATACGGACTATCCCCCTCGCTCTGATATTTGAGCAAGAGAGATCCCATCGTGCCGTCAAATTCTTTTCGGGAGTCGCGAAAGCCAGCTGACCAGGCGTTCATCTCCGCCTGTAATAGCGCGCACCTCGCGATCATCACCTCTGGCTGATCAATCCAGCGGCTCAAATTCACAGTGCGTGGCTCAAATCCTTTCACTGACGCTACCCATATCGGGGTTCGCGTCTGCTTTCGCTGGATCCATTTTAGGCCCGGCGCCTTGATTTCTTCCATTCCCCAAGCCTTTCCTCACCGTCTGGCGCTACGGCATGAAAGCCGGCCGTGATGCCAAAATAACCGTCATAGAACTTCTGAACCAGAGGCACTGGTCTACCGCCATGGAGCGGATCTACCCTTGGGAAGCCTTTCCGCTCGAGTTGCGGAATTACTGTCTTGATCCACATGTCGGCCCTTTCCTTTCCGACGATCGCTACTGCCAGCTGCTTGTCGGTCGCGAAGAGCGGCAAGCAACTAAGCGATGTAGTTGCTTCGCGATTATCGTTGGCTGCTTGGCGTGTCATATGTCCGGATCCTCCCAAGTTTCAGCGAAACGGCAGTTCTCTGGCATGCCCTCAAACATCGGCCGGATCTGCGCTCGCTTATAGCCGGCGAGCCCGCATCCGATCGGCGTCACATAGAAGGTAAGGTCTGGACGCGATCGAGCGAAGTTGAGGAAGTCAGTGACGAAGCCGGCGATCACGGCCAATGGCAGCGTTTGAATGTTGAGATCCTTCGTCGGGATACCGTACGAGCCGCCCTGCAGGCTGACACCTTGGCCGAGAACCGCGCCATGATGCAGGACAGCGAAGCGGGCAGCGCCCGCTCCGTGTATCCCGGCAAGATTGGAGCCGAAGACGAAAATGTCAGTCATGCCGCGCTCCGGTACCCGAGCAGCTCAAGGCGCTCGGCGATCTTGATGAGGTTCTCGCCCTGTCGTGCTCGCCTCTTGCCGCCTGCCGCAAAGTTGCTCTCCGCCACCTGTCGAAGTCGAAGCGGCGGAATGCCATCGGCAATCGCTCGATCGAGCGTGAGGAGCGGCGAGGGCGCTACATTCTTGTTTGCGGCCTGAAATGGCGTACGCGAGTTTGGGGTCAGTCTTCTTTGTTGTCCAGTCATGATATCTCCTCTTGTGGTGGCGCGCGGCCAGTTGGTGACCGACCGCGCGGATTTATTGGGCTGTTACTCGACGACCTCGAACTCGCCGACCTTGGTCAGCCGATACTTCTTGCCAGCCTCAACGCCGTTCTCTCCGACCATCGACGAGCGCACGGCAACCAGTCGTGGCGGCCAAACGGTTTCGTCGTACGCAGCAAGGCTGATCGCGCTGCCGGCAACCGCCGTTGCTGTTCCCTGGACACCGGCGGAATGAGCAATGGAACTGATTCCCTTGACCTCGGAGTGCGCCGCGTAGCCAGCCGTGGAGGAGTGCGCCCCTTCGCCAGCCGTGGAGGAGTGCGCCGCGTAGCCAGCCGTGGAGGAGTGCGCCCCTTCGCCAGCCGTGGAGGAGTGCGCCCTGGTGCCAGCCGTGGAGGAGTGCGCCCTGGTGCCAGCCGTGGAGGAGTGCGCCGCGTAGCCAGCCGTGGAGGAGTGCGCCGCGTAGCCAGCCGTGGAGGAGTGCGCCGCGTAGCCAGCCGTGGAGGAGTGCGCCGCGTAGCCAGCCGTGGAGGAGTGCGCCGCGTAGCCAGCCGTGACCGTCGCTTCTTTGCTGGATTTGATCAGCTCTGCGACATAGGTAACGGCCCGCCTTGTAAGGTCACCGATCGTCAGTTCAAAATTGACCGTGATCTTTCCAGACGCGATCTTGCTGTCGC
>NZ_JAELUG010000192.1 GCF_016429255.1 Rhizobium sp. ASV8 | reverse complement strand
GGAGCAGAGGGCCGCCATTTGCAGCTCGCCGCCTGAAAGCTCATGCGCGCGACGCGCCGCCAGATGGCGAACGCCGAAGCGGTCGAGAATGCCGTCTACCGCCGCCTCGATCCGTGATTTGTCGTATCCGCGCGCCTTCAGCCCATAGGCAATATCGTCGCGCACGATCGGCAGGATGATCTGGTTCTGTGGTGACTGGAAGATATAGCCGACCTTTCCAAGCACGGCGCTGGCATCGCCGACCGTGTCGAGCCCATCGACAACGATACGCCCGGTCGTTGGCTTGACGAGCCCGTTGATGAGCCGCGCGAACGTCGTCTTGCCGGAACCGTTGAGGCCGATCACGCCGATGCGGTGCTCTTGAAGCGTCAGGCTCAGCGGAACCAGCGCGGTACGAATGCCATAGTCGACGCCGGCATTTTCGAAGCGGATGTCCAAGCGGCTTCCCTGCTCAATAGTGTGATCGCGGAGCTATAGAGCAATTCCAGGAAAAGTGCGAAGCGGTTTTCCGGCTGGAATTGCGGAACGACAAAAGGCTGTAGCGCATTGCGTCGATTTATCAAATCAACGCCTCTTTGAAAGCATGGGAATTTATGCCTATGATCCCTCATGACGAATCTGCTTTCGAATCGTGACGCCCGCCGCGTGTTCCTTGCCAAGCAGGGGCTCGCCAATCCGCCGAACCGTGCCTTGACCAAGGCGGGGCTGTTGCAGCTCATCCAGGACATCGGTTTCGTGCAGGTGGATAGTATCGGCACCGTCGAGCGAGCCCATCATCAGATCCTGTTTTCACGCAACCAGACCTATCGGCGCGAGCATCTGACCGAGCTCTTGGAAAAGGACGGCGCGCTTTTCGAGAACTGGACGCATGATGCCTCCATCCTGCCGAGCGCCTTTTACGTCTACTGGAAGCATCGCTTCCGCCGCGAGGATGCTGCGATCATCGAGCGCTGGCGCAAATGGCGTGGGGAGGGGTTCGAAGCCGTCTTCGACGAAACCTACGAGCGCGTACTGAAGCACGGAGCCATCACCGCCCGCGAGGTCAAAGCGGAGGATCATGTCTCCGGCGGCTGGTGGAATTGGCACCCGAACAAGACAGCACTCGAATATTTCTGGCGCACCGGCAAGTTCGCGATCGCCGGTCGCACCAATTTCCAGAAGGTCTACGATCTGGTCGAACGGGTTCTTCCAAGCCATTTCCACGAGCCGGAAGTGGAGCATGAGGAATTCGTCGATTGGGCCTGCCGCAGTGCGCTGCAGCGGCTTGGGTTTGCCACTTCGGGCGAAATATCAGCCTTTTGGGATCTCGTGACGCCGCTCGAGGCCAAGACCTGGGTGGAGACGCATCGCGATGAGCTGACCGATGTGCTGATCGAGCCCGTCGGCGGCGGCAAGCCGCGCGCATCCTATGCCTTTCAAGATTTCCACGAAACACTCGATCAGCACCCGGAAGCGCCGGCGCGCATCCGCGTCCTAAGTCCCTTCGATCCGACGCTGCGGGATCGCAACCGCACCGAACGCCTGTTCGGCTTCTTCTATCGCATCGAGATTTTCGTGCCTGAACCGAAGCGCGAATATGGCTATTATGTCTTCCCGCTGCTCGAGGGGGACCGGCTGATCGGACGGATCGACATGAAGGCCGACCGCAAGGCGAGCACGCTCGACGTCAAGCGCTTATGGCTGGAGCCGGGTGTCAAGGCTTCCGCTGGTCGCCTGGAAAAGCTGGAGGCCGAGCTGGAGCGCGTCGCCCGCTTTACCGGCGTCGAGAAGGTCGTGTTTCTCGAAGGTTGGCGGGGCTGATCACCTCTCCTGCAGGGGAGGGGCAGCCAAAGGCATCTGTCGAAAGGAGAGGGTTCATTGCCATCGCCAGTTCTGGAAGGCAGCAATGTCAGGCTTCGTCCACCATGCGCCGATGACGCCGACATGCGTTTCGCTCTGGGCAATCATGCCGAGATCGCGGAGATGTACGGCGTCGACAAGGACAACATAAAGCCCATCACCCGTGAAGGTGCGATGCGATGGCTGCAAAGGCTTAGCGATCATCCGCATGCCTGGGTCATCGAGATCAACGGTGCCTTCGCCGGCGAAATCAGATTGGACAACGTCAATTCGCAGGACAGACGCGCAATGATGGCGATCGGCATCAACAACCCAGCCTTGCTTGGCAAGGGGTTCGGCACCGAAGCGATCACCCTTCTCCTGCGCCATGCCTTCGCGGAGATGAAGCTGCATCGCGTCGGAATACGCGTGCTCGCCTATAACAAGCGCGCCATTCGCGCCTACGAGAAATGCGGCTTCGTCGTTGAAGGAAGGGAGAGGGAAACCGCCCATGTCAACGGCAACTGGCACGACGACATCATGATGGGCCTGCTGGACCGCGAGTTCCTGTCCCGATCGCAAAGCACCGGTTCCGATTGATTTTGATACCGAAGGCTCTGGGGCCGGCATAGGCTCCGCTTGTGGCTGGTCAGCTTTTGCTCACGTTGTCGGTCGATGTTGGCGCGATGCGCGCAGTGCCTGCAAGTTCGGTTTGAGATAGGGCGGCGACCATATCACAAGCCCGGTCAGAATCCCGACTATGAAGATGATCTTTGCCGCGATGGCGAAAGCTGCTCCGAACAAACCCGTCCAGAACAGCGCTCGGTCAGCGCCGCATCGCGCTTCAAGTTCCTCATAGAGCAGGTTTCCGCCATCAAGCGGAAATGCAGGCAGGAGATTGACGCCACATAAAACCAGATTTAGCGCGCCCAGCCAAAGCAAGGCTGTGAATAGCGGCGGAACGGCAGTGGGAGGGGGACGAAACCAAGGCGTGTCTGGGTTCGGCGTGACGAGGCCTGCGGAGTGCTGGACGATGGCATGATAGGCGAACAAAAGTATGAGGCCGAGCGCGAGATTGACGGCGGGACCTGCAATCGTAATCAGGCGCCGCTCGGCACGCGTGCTCTCCTCTGCTTCCCAAACAGTTTCGCCACCGCCTGCGTGCAGGCGGATCAACGTCGGAGTAAAGCCGAAATGGCGCGCCGTAAGCGTGTGGCCGAGCTCATGGGACAAGACGGAGAGGATGAGGCCGACGACAACGAAGCCGGCGGCAGTAAGTCCGGTTGCGCTAAGCCTGCTCCACAGCGGAAAGGTGATGAAGAACGCAACGATCACAATGCCGCCGTGCAACCAGATCGGCGGCTGTCCGGCAATCGTTAATTCCACCCCTTCATCGTAATAGGCCAGCTTCAACGGCTATCGACCTCGTACACGCTGTACCGGGAACGATCGTGTTGTCTCTCCCATTTGCGGGAGAGACCAACCTCTCAGCAGATTTCCGTCTTTGCAATCTTGATGCCGAAACCTTCCAGGCCGACATAGTGCCGCTCGCGGCTGGTGAGCAGCTTGATCGAGCTGACGCCGAGATCCTTCAGGATCTGTGCGCCCAGGCCGATTTCAAGCCATTCGTTGTCGCGTGCCTGCGCTTCGGCGTGGCTTTCCCGCTCTGCCTGACGCGTCTTGCGGCCGTTGTCGAAATGACCGACGCCGACGGAACCCTCGCGCAGATAGACGATGATGCCGCGACCCTCTTCGGCGATCTTCTTCATGTAGAAATCGACAGGCCGGCGCTTGCCGAAAATATCCTCGGCGACGATTTCCGGATGCAGACGCACCGGAATGTCGATGCCGTCGCGGATATCGCCGAAAACAACGGCGAGGTGCTGCATCGGATCCCACGGCAGAGAGTAGGTATGGGCACGCGCCTTGCCGAACGGCGTGTCGATATCGAAACTGGCGCCGAGTTCGATCAGCGTTTCCTTGCGCTGGCGATAGGCGATGAGGTCGGCGACAGAGACCATCTTCAGCCCATGCTGCTCGGCAAACCCGGCCACCTGCGGGCCGCGCATCACCGTGCCGTCATCATTGACGAGTTCGCTGATGACGCCGATCGGCGGCAGGCCGGCAAGCTTGCAGAGATCGACTGCGGCTTCGGTATGGCCCGAGCGCATCAGCACGCCGCCTTCGCGTGAAACCAGCGGGAAGATATGGCCGGGGCGGACGAAGTCGGCGGGACCGACATTCGGGTTGGCGAGGTTGCGCACCGTCAGCGTCCGGTCGTCGGCGGAAATGCCCGTCGTCGTGCCGTGCTTGAAGTCGACGGAAACGGTGAAGGCGGTGGTATGGGCGGAATCATTTTCCGCCACCATGGCGTTGAGATTCAGCCGCTTGGCTTCCTCTCGCGGCATCGGCGTGCAGACGATGCCGGATGTATGGCGAACGATGAAAGCCATCTTCTCGGGCGTGCAGTGAACCGCAGCGACGATCAGGTCACCCTCGTTTTCACGATCGTTGTCGTCCATGACAACGACGATTTCGCCGGCCTCGAAAGCCCGGATGGCATCGACAACACGCTTCTGGTCGTAAGGCATCAAGAAATCCCTATCTCTGCCGGCCCGTTTGGCCGCGATCTCTCAAATAATGATCGGCAATGGCGCAAGCAACCATTGCTTCGCCGATCGGTACGGCGCGAATGCCGACGCATGGATCATGGCGGCCCTTGGTGCGCAGGTCGACATTGTTGCCGTCCGCATCGATCGACTGGCGTTCCGTCAGGATCGAGGAGGTCGGCTTGATGGCGAAGCGGGCGACGACAGGCTCACCGGTGGAAATACCGCCCAGAATGCCGCCGGCATGGTTGGACAGGAAAATGCGCTTGCCGTCATTGCCCATGCGCATCTCGTCGGCATTCTCCTCGCCGGTCAGCTCGGCCGATGCGAAACCTTCGCCGATCTCGACACCCTTGACCGCATTGATCGACATCAAAAGCGAGGCGATATCCTGATCGAGCTTGCCGTAGATCGGTGCGCCGAGACCCTCAGGCACGCCTTCGGCCACGACTTCGACCACGGCGCCGATCGAGGAGCCGGCCTTGCGGATACCGTCGAGGTACTCTTCCCAAACAGGCACGATTTCGGGATCCGGAGCGAAGAACGGGTTCTGATCCACCTGCGCCCAATCCCAGTTGGCGCGGTTGATCTTGTGTTTGCCGATCTGCACCAGCGCACCGCGGATGGTCACGCCGGGCACGACGAGGCGGGCGATGCCGCCGGCAGCGACACGCGCCGCCGTCTCGCGCGCCGACGAACGTCCGCCGCCGCGATAGTCGCGAATGCCGTATTTGACGTCATAGGTATAATCGGCGTGACCGGGGCGATAGCGCCGCGCGATCTCGCCGTAATCCTTCGAGCGCTGGTCGGTGTTCTCGATCAGCATCGAGATCGGCGTTCCCGTCGAGATCATCGTCTCGCCGTCCTCGTCCATCATCACGCCCGACAATACCTTGACGAGATCGTCCTCGCGCCGCTGTGTGACGAAGCGCGACTGGCCTGGCTTGCGCTTGTCGAGCCAGGCCTGAAGCTCCTCAAGTTTGAAGCGCAGCCCGGGAGGGCAGCCATCGACGACGCAGCCGAGTACCGGCCCGTGGCTTTCGCCCCAGGTGGTGACGCGGAAAAGGTGACCGAAAGTATTGTGCGACATGGAAAACGACCGGATTGGTGCGGCCTGACGAACAGACCGCGTCTTCTCTCTTACAATTGCGGCACACTCATAGAGCATGATGCCGAAAAGTGTAAGCGGTTTTCAGGCGGCATCATACTCTGCCTATTTGCGTCCTGTGCCGAATGATCGTGACCGGTTTGGCCTGAAGCGTCCGGGAAGGCCAAAAGCCGGCAAGGCGAAGTCTTTCTTTCCATCTTCCGGGAAACGGCGTCCGCCACCGTCTTGCCTTCGCCATCGGCATGGTAAACAAAGATTAATCCAGATTGTGGATTGTGACACTACATTCACCAATTGGGCGGGCGAAGCCACTATTGAGGGCAACTTCCGCCATATTCGAAGTGTTATCTGCGCCGCATAAGAAATCACAAGCAAATTGACCTGAAGGGTAACGACCATGCGCTTTTTCGTAGCGACGCTTTTGGCCACGGCAAGCCTGCTTGCTCCCGTCGCAGCTTTTGCCGAAAGCGCCGATGTCGAGTCCACGATCAAGAAGGTCGACACGCAGAATTTCAGCATCACGCTGGATGACGGCAAGAACTATCAGGTGCCCGAGGATTTCGACTTCAACGGTCTGAAGGCAGGCGTCAAGGTCGTCGTCTTCTACACGGAAGTAGACGGCAAGCGCGTCGTCAACGATCTCGATATCGTCCAGTAAATATTGCTGCCGCCAGATAGCTGGCGGCTCACGAGCGCCTTCGCATCATGCCGAAGTGCGGTTCACGCAAATCCGGGCGGAAAATACCGCCGACTTTACCGGAATAGCCCTAAATCCAGCCGATAATCTTCATTTCCGGATCGACTTTCAGAATCTGGTCCTGATGGATCGGGATTTCGGCCGCTTCTTCCTTTTCGACATCGCCGATCAGACGGAAGAGCGTGCGGATGACGCCGCCATGCGTAACGCAGACGGTCGGTTCGGTCACGGATGCCAGCCAGGAACCGACCCGCCAGGAGAGGATTTCATAACTTTCCGCATCGTCGCCTGGCGGAATGAAATCCCATTTATGGGCCTTGCGCTCCGCCAGCCTGTCGGGTTCCGTTGCCTTCAGTTCCTTGAGGGTAAAGCCTTCCCAGGCGCCGAAGGATACTTCGACCAGCCTGTCGTCGGTGCGATAGTCTTTAGGGGGCATGCCCATGGCGGTTCGGACGATTTCCATCGTCTCGCGCGTGCGCCGCAAGGGACTTGCGACGAAATCGAACGGCCGGTTTTCGAATGTCAGGATTTCGCCGAGGTCGACGCCATTCTGACGGGCCTGTTCGCGGCCGATGGCATTGAGGTCGATATCCTTCTGCCCTTGCAGTCGGCGCTCGGCATTCCAGTCGGTCTGACCGTGACGTATCACATAAAGGATTGGCGACACGGTCAGATTCCTGTTGATCAGTCCTTCGCGACGGAAATGTCGGGCGCGTCCACAGCCTTCATGCCGACCGTGTGGTAGCCGGAATCGACATGGTGGATTTCGCCTGTGACAGCCGTCGAGAGATCGGACAGCAGATAGAGGGCCGAGTTGCCAACCTCGTCGATCGTCACCGTCCGCTTCAGCGGGGCGTTGTATTCGTTCCACTTCAGAATGTAGCGGAAATCGCCGATGCCGGAGGCTGCGAGCGTCTTGATCGGACCTGCCGAAATCGCATTCACGCGAATGCCGCGGTTGCCGAGATCGACGGCGAGGTAACGCACGCTTGCTTCCAGAGCAGCCTTTGCAACACCCATGACGTTGTAGTGCGGCATGACCTTCTCCGCACCGTAATAGGTGAGGGTGATCATCGAGCCGCCGTCATTCATGATTCGCTCGGCGCGCTGTGCAACTGCGGTGAAGGAATAGACGGAGATGTCCATCGTCTTCGTGAAGTTGTCGCGGCTGGTGTCGAGGTAGCGGCCGGTCAGCTCGTCCTTGTCGGAGAAAGCGATCGCATGCACGACGAAGTCGATCTTGCCCCACTTCGCTTCGAGCGTCTCGATGACGGCGTCGATCGTCGCCGGTTCGGTGACGTCGCAATGGCCGGCCATGAAGGCACCGAGTTCCTGAGCGAGCGGCTCGACACGCTTCTTCAGGGCGTCGCCCTGCCATGTCAATGCGATCTCGGCTCCGGCATCCGAACAGGCCTTGGCAATACCCCACGCTATCGAACGGTTGTTTGCTACGCCGAGGATGACGCCGCGCTTGCCTGCCATGAGGCCAGTGGATTGAGCCATATTCTGCTCCCTTGAACTTTCGAATGACCCTGCCTATGGCATAGGCCGTCCCCCTGTTCAAGCATCGTAAAGATCATCAACTGTTAGGGATCGTAACAAAGGGTGCTGTTGTCACCAAAATTTCACAGGAAAAGTCCTTCGCGCATGCTGCGCATCAGGTCCGTGATCTTGTCGTCCGGTTTCTCCCACAGCATCAACCGCAATTCGACGATGAGATCGCCCTTGCCGCCGTTGCCATCGGGCAATCCTTCGCCCGGAATGCGAACGATTTGATCCGAACCGGACCAGGCTGGAACCGTAAGCTTGAGCGGACCGTTCAGCCCTTCGACCGTCGTTTCGCAACCGAGAACGGCATTCTCGATCGTTACGGGCAGCGTGGTGCGGATATTATGGCCGTCGGGCGTGAAGCGGGCATCGGTGGAAAGATGGATGGTGACGGCGACATCGCCGCGCAGCATTCCCGGCAGTTTCAATCCCTGACCCTTCAGATGGAGTACCTGGCCATTGCCGATATCCGTCGTTGCCTGGAAGCGTGCCTCGCGACCGTCGGACAAAGGGACGGTGATCCAGCGGGCCGTCAGCATGTCGTCGAGCGTCACGGTCGCCTCCGCAGCCACCTCGGGCGTCTTTTCCGGCGGCTTGTCCTGGACGCTGCTGCCGGTGATGCGGCGCACAAGCGAGCTCAGAATGCCGAAAGCGGAACGGGAGCCGCCTGAGCCGGTGCCGGTTGCCAGCAATTCCTCTTCCGCTTGCATATCTTCCGCGGCGGCGGCGTTTGCTTCCTGCGGCTTGCTGGCCTGCTGCGCCACGGTCTCGGCGGCGGCCTGCTCCTGCTGCGTGCTGCGGCTGGCCTTGGCGCCGAAAATGCGTTCCACCATATCCTCGGGCGACTCGTTCGAAGCCGTCTGCTGGCTCGCGGCGGCGGATGCCGCTGCCTTGCGCGCGGTCGCCCGGGCGAGTTCCTCCATGACTTTTTCCGCATTGGCGCGCGCTGCCTTGGCCCGTGCGGCCATTTCACGCGCTGCCTGACGCTGCTGTATGATCGTCTGTTCCGTGCTTTGGCCCTTCGCTTCGGCCATACGGGCAATCTGATCGTAGCGGCTACGCTTCTGCGGATCTTTCAGCGTCTCATATGCCCGGCCGATCTCGGCAAAGCGCTCGGTGGCGGTCGGATCGCTCATATTGTGATCGGGGTGGGCCGTTTTGGCGAGACTGCGCCACGCGGATTTGATTTCGTCCGCTCCGGCATCCCGCTTTACGCCCAGCACCTTGTAAGGATCACGCATCTTTCCCGCCGCCGTTTCTTGAGTATGCCCGGCCCCGTGGGAGCACCCCAAACAAATGAATCCATCGATCTCGCTTCGCCGGCTTGCGTCCTGGGGGGAAGCAAGGTCGATGCGCGTATGGGATGATCCTGCGGGAAAAGTTGCTAATCAGGCGTTACGGCGGATGGGGGCCGGCAAAGGGCATTTCGCGGAATGGTTAGCCGATTGCTAACGATGGATGCTGGGGATTGATATGGCATGCGATGCGTATTGTCCGGGTCACAAAGCCCAGTCGCATTGCCTGTGGAAAATGTGAGGGGCTTCGATCAGCCGGCTTGCTGGAAACTCAGCAATTGCCATTCGCCCAGCCCGACAAGGCAGGTTCTGCCGGAGAAGTTGGCAATGCCCTCATAGG
>NZ_JAELUG010000191.1 GCF_016429255.1 Rhizobium sp. ASV8 | reverse complement strand
GATCCAGGTCTCGCCGATCGGCGGACGAATGATCGCGTGGCTCGCCGTGCCCTTCATCGCCTGCAGTTGCGAGACGAGGAGCGGCACGTCGTTCGGCGCATGCTCGGCGTCGAGCAGGAGCCAATCGTAACCGGCGCCCGCTGAGATTTCGACCGTGTAGGCATTGGCGAGGGCCTGCCAGAGGCCGATCTGCGCCCGCCCTTCCTTCAATGCCTGTTTAAAAAGGTTCTTGGGCGCAGGCATGTCTTACTCCTTCATGCAAAGAACAGGCTGACCGATCCGTAAGGACCGAAATCGGCGGTGATCGTATCGCCGTGCCGCGCCTCGATCGGGCGGATAAACGAACCGGCAAGAACGATCTGACCGGCTTCAATACCGTCGCCATATTGCGACAGGCGATTGGCAAGCCAGGCGATGCCGCGTGCAGGCTGGTTGAGCACGCCGGCACCAAGGCCGGTTTCCTCGACCTCGGCGTTGCGGCTGACGATCGCGCCCATCCAGCGCATGTCGATCTGATCGGGCCGCACCGCGCGGCCGCCGGTGACAATGCCGGCATTGGCGGCGTTGTCGGAGATGGTGTCGACGATCGTGCGCGCCTTCTTCGTCTCCGGATCGACCCGAAGGATACGGGTATCCAGGATCTCAAGGGCAGGGGTCACGTAGTCGGTGGCGTTCAGCACATCGAAGATCGAGACGTTCGGTCCCTTGAGCGGCGCCTTCATGACGAAGGCGATTTCGGCCTCGATGCGCGGCTGGATAAAGCGGTCGGCCGGCACGGTCGCGCCGTCCTCGAAGATCATGTCGTCGAAGAGCACGCCGGAATCCGGAATGTTGATGTTGAGGGCATACTGCATTGCCTTCGACGTCAGCCCGATCTTCCAGCCGATCGGCTTGCGGCCAGCGGCGATCTTCTTCTTCACCCAGGCGCTCTGGACGGCATAAGAGTCGTCCATGGTCATCTGCGGATGCTTCAGCGACAGGAGCCCAGTCTGGACGCGCGTCCGCTCGGCCTGGTCGAGGCTTTCTGCCGCGGCCTGGATTTCATCTTGCGGCAGCATCAGAGCACCTCGTCGGCGATGGTGTTTTTGAGGATGCCGAGGCCATCTGCCTCGACTTCGACGACATCTCCCGGCTTCAGCCAGATCGGCGGGTCGAAGCGGGCGCCGGCGCCGGTCGGCGTGCCTGTCACGATGACGTCGCCGGGGACGAGCGTGGTGAAGGTAGAGATGTAGTTGATGATCTTGCGGAAGGAGAAGATCATGCGGCTGGTGCGGTCGATCTGGCGTACCTCGCCGTTGACGCGGGTCTTAAGCTCGATGTCGTCGAGCTGGGCGGCATCGGTGAAGGGAATCAGCCAAGGGCCGATCGAGCCTGTATTGTCGAAGTTCTTGCCCTGGGTGACGTTGAACTTCGCGTGCCGCACCCAATCGCGGATCGTGCCTTCGTTGCAAAGCGAAAGAGCGGCGATATGCGAGAAGGCATCGGCCTCGGCAATCCGCCGGCCACCCTTGCCGATGACAATGACGATCTCGCCTTCGTAGTCGAGCTGGGGACTTTCCGGCGGCCGGATCAGCGGCTGGCCGTTGCCGGTGAACGAGCGCGGAAAGCGGATGAAGAGAGAGGGGTTGGAAGGGGCAGCCTGCCCATCCTTGTACTCCTCGTTGCGGTCGGGGAAATTGACCCCGACGCAAATGATCTTTTCCGGCGACGGAATGGGAATTTCGAAGCGGATGTCGTCCAGTGCGAAATCCGGCTTCAACGTCTTGGCTTCCTCTGCGAGCTGAACGAGGCGACCGGCCTCGATCACCTCACGCAGTGTCGGCCATGACGCGCCGTGGCGAGCGGAGAGGTCGACGACACCGCCGTCGACCGCAAGCCCGTAACCATGACGGCCGTTTCTCGAAAAGGACAGGAATCTTGGATGGGTCATGCTTTCATGGCCTTGTTTTGACCTCAGACGACGCCGCCGAGGCAGACATATTTGATTTCGGTGAATTCCTCGATGCCGTAGCGCGAACCCTCGCGGCCAAGGCCGGAGAGCTTGACGCCACCGAAGGGGGCTTCGGCCGTCGAGATCAGGCCGGTATTGACGCCGACCATGCCGTATTCCAGGGCTTCGGCAACGCGGAATACGCGGGCGAGATCCTTGGCATAGAAGTAGGAGGCAAGGCCAAACTCGGTGTCATTGGCCTGAACGATGACATCGGCCTCATCCTTGAAGCGGAAGAGGGGAGCCACCGGTCCGAAGGTCTCTTCTTTCGCCACAGCCATGGCAGGCGTGACGTCGGCGAGTACCGTCGCCTCGTAGAAGCGTCCGCCGAGCTGATGGCGATGACCGCCGGCAACGACGCGTCCACCCTTGGAAAGGGCATCGGCGACATGCTCCTCGACCTTGTTGAGGGCCGCTTCATCGATCAGCGGTCCGAGATTGATGCCCTCGTCAAAACCGTTGCCGGTCTTCAGCGAACCCACAGCCTTGGCAAGCTTTTCGGCAAAGGCATCATAGACGCCGTCCTGCACGTAGAGACGGTTGGCACAGACGCAGGTCTGACCGTTGTTGCGGAACTTGGCAATCAGCGCGCCTTCGACAGCCGCATCGAGATCGGCATCGTCAAACACGATGAAGGGCGCATTGCCTCCTAGCTCAAGGCCGAGTTTCTTGATGGTCGGCGCGCTCTGCTTGTAGAGTTCCGCACCGACTTCGGTCGAGCCGGTGAAGGTGAGCTTGCGCACGACCGGGCTTGCGGTCATCTCGGCGCCGATGGCGCGGGCCGATCCGGTGATGACGCTGAACAGTCCCTTGGGCAGGCCGGCACGCTCGGCGAGGATCGCAAGGGCGATTGCCGAGAACGGCGTCTGGGACGCGGGTTTCAGGACCATGGCGCAGCCAGCGGCAAAAGCCGGGCCAGCCTTGCGGGTGATCATCGCATTCGGGAAGTTCCAGGGGGTGATGGCCGCGACGACGCCGATCGGCTGCTTCATGACAAGGATGCGCTTGTCCTTCTGATGGCCGGGGATGATGTCGCCATAGACGCGACGGCCCTCCTCGGCAAACCATTCGATGAAGCTTGCGCCATAGGCAATTTCGCCCTTGGCCTCGGGCAGTGGCTTACCCTGTTCGGCTGTCAGGATGCGTCCGAGATCATCCTGGTTCTCCATCATCAACTCGAACCAGCGCCGCAGAATGCCGGAACGTTCCTTGGCGGTGCGGGCGGCCCATTCCTTCTGGGTCACCTCGGCTGCAGCAATCGCTTTCTTCGTCTCGGCAGCACCCAGATTGGGAACCAGGCCGATGATCTCGCCTGTTGCCGGATTGTCGACCTTGATCGCGTTTGCGGGATCGGCTTCGATCCACTCGCCGCCGACCAATGCCGCCTGGCCGAACAACGTTGCGTCCTTCAATTTCATGACTATCTCCTCGCCTGGATAACGTTGAAAAGAGCGGGCGTTTTCGCCCGCTCTTGAGGGTAACGCTTAAGGCGCGATAATCGGCTGTGCCTTCAGTTCCGGTTCCGCGACTTCTGCGCCGGCGAACAGGCTACCATGTTCGAACCAGGATTTGGGAGCGGGTGCGCCCCAAAGTGTCTGGCGCTGCGGATCCTTGAGGTCCCACTTGATCGGCTCCAGATCGGGATCGACGGTCTGATAGTCCGAGCAGTAGATTTCGATGCGGTGGCCATCCGGATCGAGAACGTAGAGGAAGAAGGCATTCGAGATGCCGTGGCGTCCCGGGCCGCGCTCGATATTGCTGACCCAGCCGGTGGTTGCCATCAGGTCGAGCAGGTCGATGATGTTGAGCGGCGTCGGAACCCAGAAGGCGGTGTGGTGCAGGCGCGGGCCGCGACCATTGGTGAAAGCGATGTCGTGAACGCCACCCTTGCGATGCGTCCAGGCAGCCCAGAGACGACCGGTTTCGGCATCCTCGGTATATTCCGTGACGCGGAAGCCGAGTTCGTTATAGAAAGCAACGCTTTCATCGACATTGGTCGAGTAGCAGTTGAAGTGGTCGATGCGCAGCGGCTTGACGCCCTTGTAGAGCGCATATTTCTGATGGATCGGCGGCAGGCGATCCATCTTCGAGTAGAACTCAAGCGGAATGCCATGCGGGTCGCGGGTGCGGAAGGTCCGCGCCTGGTAAGGGCGCTCGACCCATTCCACCGGCAGGCCTTTGCCCTTGAAGAAGTGAGCGGCCTTGTCGAGATCCTCGTCGCCGAAGACCTTGAAGCCGAGGTCGCGGGCTTCCGCCTTGTCGGACTTGCGCAGGACGATGCAGTGATGGCCGCGCTCTTCGAGCGCCCGCAGGTAGATGGTGTCCGCCGTCTCATCCGTCACCTGCAGGCCAAGTGTGTCGACATAGAAGGAGCGCGACTTGGCAAGGTCAGTGACGCCGAATTCGACATGGCTGAGGCGCACGATGTTGAAGGGCGGATAGAGATTTGGTTTCGGCAGGGGCATTTGTTCCTCCTTTATGCGTATTGTCGGCTCAGCCGCCGAGTTTCTGGATTGCGTGTGGCTTGGTGGCGAAGGCGACGTTCTTGGTTTCCATGTAGAAATCGAACGACCAGTCGCCGCCGTCTCGGCCGATGCCGGAATTCTTGACCCCACCGAAGGGGGTGGGCAGATGGCGAACGTTTTCCGAATTCACCCAGATCATGCCGGCCTCGAGATGATCGGTGAAACGGAACGCGCGGGTGACGTCCGAGGTCCAGAGATAGCCGGTCAGGCCATACTGGACGTCGTTGGCGAGCGCGAGCGCATCGGCCTCGTCCTTGAAGGGGATGGCGGTCAGCACGGGCCCGAAGATCTCTTCCTGTGCGATGCGCATCTGGTTGTTGGCGCCCGTGAACAGGGTCGGGGAGACGTAGCAACCGCCGCCGGGGCCATCGAACTTCTCGCCGCCGGCTGCAACCGTTGCACCCTCGGATTTGCCGATCTGGATATATTCCAGCACCTTCTTTTCGTGCACGGGATGGACGAGTGGACCGACGACCGTTTCCGGGTCCAGCGGATGGCCGACCTTGATGCGCTTGGCCTTCTCGGCGACGATTGCGGTGAACTTGTCGTAGACGCTCTCCTCGACCAGCAGGCGCGAGGACGAGGTGCAGCGTTCGCCATTCAGCGAGTAGATCATGAAGACGGCGGCATCGGCGGCGCGCTCAAGATCGGCATCGGCAAAGACCACGACCGGGTTCTTGCCGCCAAGCTCGAAATGCACCCGCTTCAGCGTATCGGCACCCTGCTTCATAATCATCGAACCGGTGCGGCTTTCACCGACGAAGCCGATGGCCTTGATGAGGGGATGTTCCGTCAGAGCGCGGCCGGCATCTTCGCCTAGACCGTTGACCAGGTTCCAAACGCCCTTCGGCAGGCCGGCTTCCTCGGCGATCTCCACCAGCAGGCGGGCCGTCAGAGGTGAGAATTCGGCTGGTTTGTGGACGATGGTGCAGCCGGCGGCCAGTGCCGGCGCGATCTTCCAGGTCGTCAGCATGAAGGGCGTGTTCCAGGGCGTGATGATCCCGACCGGGCCGATCGGGACGCGCGTGGTCAGGTTCACCTGGCCTTCGGCGCGGATCGACTTGCCATCGCGCGCTTCCGGGGCGCGATCGGCGAAGAAGCGGAAATTCTCGGCGCCGCGCAGGGCGGCCTTGGCCATGAATTTCAGCGATTGTCCGGTGTCCATGCATTCGACGAAGGCGATTTCTTCGGCGCGGGCCACGATTGCATCGGCGATCTTGTGCAGAAGCTTCTTGCGGGCGTCACCCGGCATGGCAGCCCAATCGGCAAAGGCAGCCTTTGCGGCCTTGGCGGCGCGGTCGATATCGGCAGCCTTGCCACGGGCGACGGTGGCAAGTGGCTTCAGATCGACGGGCGAAATGGTCTCGAAGGTCGAACCGTCATCGGCAGAGACATCCTCGCCGTTGATGCGGTTGAGAACACCGCGTTCCTTGAACCGGGCCAGAAAGCTTTCGGCCTTTGCGATGTTTTCCTGCAATTTGGACATCGTCTATTTCCTTGATGTTGTCTCGTCCCGTCGGGCGGGCGTGGTCACTTGCCGCGAAGCCGCGGATGGATGGCATTCTTCTTCCAGCTGAGCTCCGCATCGATCTCGCGAATCTCCAGCGACAGAGCGAAATGCGGAGTCGCAAAGAGGGGGCTCAGAACCTCCGTTGCCGCAGCAAAGATCGCTTCGCCGGTATGCTTCTTTTCCTCAGCCGTGCGTCCCTTGCCGATGCGGAAATTCAGATCGACAAAGGCGTTCTCCGGCAGCTTGTCGGCGATAGCGTAGTGATCCGCGCGAAAGGCGCGCACGCGCACGGCCCCGATCTCGAAAAGACCGGTTTCCAGCACGGTCTTCAGCAGTCGTTCGCAAAGCGCGTCGATATCGGCGCGGCCTTCCAGATTGGCCGAATACTCGATGGCGAGATGTGGCATGCGTCCTCCCGATCTCTTATTTACTTAACACGTTAATAAATTTCCGAGAGAAGTCAAGCGATGGTGTTCAGCTTTCTTGCCATCTCCAGACTTTCGTTGACGTAGCGGGCAAGGCGCGGGCCAGAGTTCGGAATCTCGGGCCGCTCGGCAAGCCATCCGATGTAGGTGAGGCTGCGCAGAACCATGAAGAGCGGAAGGAATTCCAGCGCTGCGTCGGATAGCGTGCGCTGGCTCCGATAGCCCGAAATCAGCGCTTTTTCGATTTCCGGATAAGCAGCTTCGTTACGGTTCTTCAGCAGGGCCGTCGCAAGATCGAAGAGGCGGAAGCCATATCCCGCATCGTCGAAATCGATGAAGGCGACGTCGCGGTCGTTGTCTGTGAGGAAGATGTTCTCGCGCACGAGATCGGCATGGATCAGGCCATAGTCGAGGCCGTTCTCCTGCACCTTGGCGAGCGCTTGGCGCAGTTGGCCCCGCAATGCCGTCAGCGCTGCGGCGTCGCCTTGCGAGAGGCCAAGGCAATCCCAGAATCGTCCCCATAGCGGCTTTTCGCCCACCAGGCCATCTGCATCCCATGCCGGACGACGAAACCGCTCCGGCGGGGCCCAGGCATCGGCGAGATTGTGCATGATCGCCATCGAGCTGCCAACGCGGGAGAAGATTTCCGCCTGTTTTTCGGCCGATTGCGCCAGAGGTGTGCCGCTCTGGCCGAGCGGCGTACCGTCGATCCAGCTGACAACGTCGGCATGCTGTTCGGAAAATTGCCGGTTGGCCGGCAGCCGAACGAGGCTTTGCCTGTCGCTTGTAGGAACAGGGGTCGGCACGTTGAGTTCTCCGAGCCGGAGTGCAGCCATCAGGTGCAGTTCCGAGCGCAGGCTCATCTCGTCGTGATAACCCGGACGATGCAGCCGAAGAGCCGCATATTGTCCGTCGTCGAGAGTGATGCGAAAGACAGCATTCTCTCGATATTTCATCAGCACCGGTTCATCGGCCTGAACCGACCAATGGTCGAGCGCCTCCAGAGCGCGCTTCTGTAGCGCGTCCCGGACGGCCTGTGGCAACTCGTCAGCCATATCAGCCTCACAAGCCCGACAGCACGTCGTCGAAAATCGACAGCATGAAATCGGCATTCTCTGTGGTGAAGGGCATGGGCGGCCGGATTTTGGTCGCGCATTGATGAATGCCGATCTTACCCATCAGCACGCCCCGTCCGCGCATTTGATTGACGATCCGGGTTGCCTGTGCCGCCGCGGGTTCCTTGGTTGCACGGTCGAGCACGAATTCCGTGCCCATGAAGAGGCCGCTTCCGCGCACGTCGCCGATGATCGAGTGTTTTTGCGCGAGTTTCTGGAAGGCAGTGCGCGTGTATTCGCCAACCTTGCGGGCATTTTCGATGAGGTTTTCGTCGTCGATGACGTCAAGAACCGCCATCGCGGCCGCGCAGGAGACCGGATTGCCGCCGAAGGTATTGAAATAGCGGAACGCCTTGCGGAAGGCATTCACCGTATCGATGTTGGCAACGACGCCGCCGACCGGATGGCCGTTGGCCATCGGCTTGCCGAGGGTGACGATGTCGGGAACGATGCCGGCGTGCTGATGCCCCCACATATGTGTGCCGGTGCGGCCGAAGCCGGGCTGTACCTCATCAGTGATAACGAGACCGCCAGCCTTGTGGACGGCGGCGACCGTCTTGTCCAGGAAACCCGGCGGCAGATCGGGAAAACCTTCATTGGCAAAGAACGGGTCGATGATGATGGCCGAGAAGCCGTGCGGGCTGTCCTGCAAAGAGGCAATCGCCTTCTCGACTTCTGCTGCAAAAGCTGTGGCAAAGGCGTCTCCGCCTTCGCCGCCGAGCGGCCGATAGCTGTCGGGCGCAGGCACATGCCGAACATGGCCACCGAAGCCGCCGACCGGCGGCATGCGCGTCGACAATTGTGACACGGCGGTCGTGTTGCCGTGATAGGTGTGGTTGGTGGCGATGACGCCGGTCTTGCCGGTCACCGCCTGCGCCATGCGCAACGCCACGTCGTTGGCTTCGCTACCAGTGCAGGTCAGGATCGCCGCGTCGAGGCTCTTGTCGAAAGTCGACGTCAGCCGCTCGACATAGTCGAGGATGCCCTCATGCAGGTAGCGCGTATGGGTGTTCAGCGTCGAGGCCTGGCGCGTGATCGCCTCGACCACGCGCGGATGGCAATGGCCGACATGCGGCACATTGTTGTAGCAGTCGAGGTACTTCTTCCCGCCGGCGTCCCATAGCCAGACGCCTTCGCCGCGCACCAGATGAACCGGATCTTCGTAAAAAAGCGACATGTTGTGGCCGAGGAGCCGCTCGCGCCGCGCGATAAGGGCTGCATTGTCCGACATGATCAGGACCTCGCGGCGGTAAGACCTGCGTCAAGCGCGGTCAGGATGGTCTGGACATCTGCGGCTGTTACGATCAGCGGCGGCGACATGATGACGTTGGCGCCGGAGGTGCGAACCATCACGCCGGCATCGTAGGTTGCGTCATGAACCTTCTGAACGACGTCCTTGGCCGCCGCGCTCTTCTTCGCACGGTCGCTGACGAGTTCGAGGGCGCACATCAGCCCCTTGCCACGGACATCGCCGATCAATTCATGCTTGTTCTGCAATGCCTTCAGGCCGGCCATGAGTTCCTCGCCGCGGGCGACGGCATTGGCAGCCACGTCGAGACGCTTGGTTTCCTTCAGCGTTGCAAGTGCTGCTGCGGCACCGACCGGATGGCCGGAATAGGTGTAGCCGTGGCCGATATTGCCGATCGAATTCCTGTTGCTTTCGAAGGCCTCGGCGACCTTGTCGGAGATCATGACGGCACCGAAGGGGAAATAGCCGTTGGTGATCGCTTTTGCCGTCGACATCATGTCCGGCTTGACACCCCAGAGACGCGATCCGGTCCAGGCGCCGGTACGGCCGAATGCCGTGATGACCTCATCGGCGATCAGCAGGATACCATGGCGGTCGCAGATCTCGCGCATCAGCGGCAGGAATGTCTCGTGCGGGACGATCACGCCACCTGCGCCGAGCACCGGCTCGACGATCAGGGCTGCGATGGTGTCAGCGCCCTGGAAGGC
>NZ_JAELUG010000190.1 GCF_016429255.1 Rhizobium sp. ASV8 | reverse complement strand
GTTGAGCAACGAATGGGTGATCCGCTGCGCGTTTTTCACGCTGGCGGTCAGCTGCTTCCTCCTCGCTCTCAGCCATCAGGTATGGTTGAGCTGCCTTCTTCTGATGCCGGCAGGCGTCGCCTGGGTACAGGCCTTCTCCCTGTTCAACGTCACGGTTCAGCTGTCGACGCCGCGTTGGGTGGTCGGCCGCGCGCTCTCGCTCTACCAGACGGCCACTTTCGGCGGCATGGCAGTGGGAAGCTGGCTCTGGGGCGAGATCGCCGATAGCCATGGCGTCACCGGCGCGCTTGTCATCGCAAGCGTTACCCTCGCCATAGGCGGTCTGCTTGGCCTTGTGTTGCGTCAGCCGGATTTCGAGTCGCTTAATCTCGACCCGACAAACACCTTCAGCGAACCGCAATTGCAACTGGATCTCCGCTCAAGGAGCGGCCCGATCCTTGTCATGGTGGACTACAGCATCGACCAGGACGACGTGCCTGAATTCCTGGCTGTCATGGCCCAGCGCCGCAGGATGCGGATCCGGGATGGCGCGAAGCAATGGTCATTGCTGCGCGATCTGGAAAAGCCCAACACCTGGACCGAAAGCTATCATCTGCCGACCTGGATCGACTATGTCCGCCACAGCCAGCGCCAGACGCATGCCGATGTCGACGTTTCGGAGCGACTTGAAGCGCTGCATCGTGGCAGCGAACCGCCTGTCATCCATCACATGATCGAACGGCAGACGGTGCCCAGACATGACGACATGCCACTGAAGCCTTATCTCGACGCAACGTGACGGGAGAAGGCGAGGAGTAGCGTCTAAGCTTGCCTCGACATCCGGCATCAGTAGGTCCTGATGCTTTATCGACCACCTTGAGGATGCAGGAAGGTCGGCCCGATGACGCGGCAGCGCGGTCCGCTCGAAAGATCGCCTTCAGCCGATCGGGGCAGCGAGCGCTTCGAAGATGCGGGCAATCGCCTCAGCGCCCGGATCGGCAATTCCTTCGAGGGATCGAGCCTCCAGATAGGATGAGCGGCCGGCATTGGCATGCGTCATGGCCGCTGTCGCATCCGCTCCCCGCCGCGCCGCTGCCGCCGCCGCTGCCAATCCCTCGCCTCTGGCAAGGGCGGCAAATGCCGGCGAAAGCGCGTCAACCATCGTGCGGTCTCCAAGCTTCGCTCCCCCATATTGTTGCATGGCCTGCAGTCCGTCCGAAAGAGCCGCAACCCAATCCTTCGATTGCCGATAGGCGTCGGCGCTGCGCGCCGTCATGATGGCGAACAGGACCCCACTCGAGCCGCCCATGGCCTTGCGCTTGAGATCGCTGAGCGTAGAGAGCAAAGCAGCTCCATCGGCAAAGGGGAGCGTGTCGAGCGCCGCCTTTACGGTTCTTGCGGCACCGGCAAAGGTGCTGCCCGTATCCCCGTCGCCCACCTTGGCGTCGAGTGCGTTGATTTCCGCCTCCATGGCAAGGCAGGTTGCAATGATCGTCTCGACCACGGCGCGAACGGGGGCATCGGCGGACGCGGCAAAAGCCTCACCCGCCTCGACCTTTGGCGCGGCAACCGGCTTGACCTCATGAAGTCTTTCGAACCGTGGAAAATAAGGGGAAGCCGTCGGCGATGTCAGGAAAGTCTCGCGTTCATCGGTCAGTTCCAGCAGCGAGATGGAGAACCCAGGCATTTCAAGCGCCGTCATGACGGAAGCAGGCCCTGCGACATAGCGGAGCTTCGAGCGCAGCGTCGACTTCATCAGATCCGAGAAGAGCACCAGGCATTCCAGATTGGAAAGACCGCCGAGATTGTTGAAGATTGCCGCATATTCGACGCCTGGTTTGAGCCGTGGCTCAAGGCGCGACACCAGATCATCGATGAGCGCGCTTGAGCTTTCCGGCTTGGCGATCTCCACGCCAGGCTCGCCATGAATGCCCAATCCGATCTCGACCTCGTCTGGTCCTATCCGCTCGACCTTCGGACTACCCGGCACGGTGCAGGTATCGCGCGCCGCGCCGATCGTGACGATTGCGCGATTTGCCTGCTCGACGGTGGAAAAAATCTCCTCAAGCGAAGCACCGGTCCGTGCCAGATGTCCGGCAATCTTGTGAACGAACAGGGTACCGGCAATACCGCGCGGCCGCCGCGTCTGGGATGTCGCCAGATCGTCGGCGACGATGACCATCTGCACCTTGAGCCCAAGGGCCTTCGCCTTTTCGGCGGCAAGGCCGAAATTCAACCGGTCGCCGGTGTAATTCTTGACGACGAGCAAGCAGCCGGCATCCCCGGTAACCGCAACGATGCCAGCAAGGACCGCATCCACGCTCGGAGAGGCGAAGACCTCGCCGCAAACCGCGGCTGTCAGTAAGCCTTCCGCCACCAGCCCGGCATGTGAGGGCTCATGGCCGGAGCCCCCGCCGGAAACAATGGCAACAGCCGATTTCTGCCAGTCTGCCCGCAGGACCACCCTGGCGCTGCTATCCGGTGAGAACCGCACCAACCGCCCGCCACTTGCCGCGATCAACCCATCGATCGCTTCGGAAACGAGATCTTCCTTACGGTTCAAAAAGCTGCGCACGTCCAATCTCCCAGTTCGATGCCGCAACGATGACGACACATAATGCAACCATCATCAGCCTAGCACGGGTGTTTCCACCTGGTCGACCCGCAGGAGCCTGCGCCGCATCGCTCGCCCGCTCGAACCGAAGGAGAAGCATCGATGCCTCCGTCACTACGCTGTTTGATCATCGCCGATCACGCGTAATCCTTCTGCAATTTACAGGCGATAGTGGACAGAAAACCCGGTTCGGTGGAGTCGAAATTGATCACGCGCTCTATTGGTGCAGTCTTCATTCCTGTCCGCGAAATTATCTCGGCGCGAGCATGGTATGCGCGCCTGCTCGAGATAGCCCCCATCGGCGAGATCGCCCATGGCCATCTCTGGCGCGTGCCCATGATCGGCGAAACGAATCTCGTACTGGACAGCAAGGCGTTTGTCGGCCCGCAGGACGCCAAGCCGATCTTCTATTTCAGGACCGCAAATCTGAAAGGCGCGCATGATCATTGCCGAGCCCTGCCGGTCCTTGCGCTCTCCGCAATCCGCGACGATGTCTACTTCACATTCAAGGATCTCGACGGGAACCTCCTAATGATAGCCGACGTCATCTAGCCCTAATTCGCCAAGGAACGATCCTTCATGTCACAGCGCCCCGCCGAAGCCTGCCTTGTTTTCCATGTCCTCGATCTCGACCGGACGGAAGGATTCTATCACGCTCTGTTCGGCCTTACGTTCGAACGGCATCAGGCGGCGAACCAGAATTTCATCTTCACCCGCCTATCGGCTGACTTCAGTATGAGTTTCATGCTTGGTGAGCCTTGCCCGGGCCGTCATCCATTTCCGACCTTCACTTTATCCGGAAAGCAGATGCATGCCGTCATCGACGAGCTGGAGCGACAAGGCGGACAATTGCTCGATCCCGTTTCACCTGCGCCTTACGGCTTTGGGGCCGTCCTTGCCGATCCGGACGGCTATCGCATAGGGCTGTACCAGCCGACCGCCTTGCCGTCCCCCCTTGCAAAATCATAGAGCGTGAGGATCGTTAGAGCAGTGCCGACCCGGCTTTTCGCCACTGCATTTCGCGCGAAACGACCACATTCCTCCACGCTAATAAATTGTTTCTGCTTGCCCTTGACCCCGCAAACAATGTCGTTGAATATTTCCTTGGGAGAGGCTTGCAGTGCAAATTTACGCGCCTTCTGAATTGGCGCGCAGGCGCAAGAGCATGATCTCCCGCCAAAAGGAGAGCCCCCTTGAAAAGCAAATCGTCTATCGTTTTGGTCGCCACAGTGGCTTCCGCTCTTGCCGCCATCTTTGGTGGAGCGTCCGTTGCCATCGCTCAGGACGCGGCAACAAGCATCGTGGTCGGTGCTGATACGACCTTTCCGCCCTTTGAAACGGAGAAGGACGGCGTCGTTACCGGATTTGACATTGACATGATCAATGCGATCGCCAAGGCCGAGAACATCACGGTCACGCTGAAAACCCTGCCGTTCAACGGGCTCGTTCCGAGCCTGCAGGCCGGTTCTATCGACGCCGCAGTCGCCGGAATCACGATCAAAACCAGCCGATTGCAGAACGCAAACTTCAGCGATGCATATTACAAGTCCGGCCTATCGGTGCTGGTGAAAAAAGGATCTGATATCAAGAGCTTTGACGATCTCAAAGGTCATGTTGTCGCAACGAAAAAGGCAACATCGTCGGTCGACTATCTGACAAGTCACGGGTTTTCATCCGACTACATTAAGCAGTTCCAGAATATCGATGCCGCCTATCAGGCGTTGGCCACGGGCGGCGCTGATGCCGTCATCTTCGATAATCCCGTCAATGTCGACTTCAAATCCAAGCACGACAGTGTCGAGACCGTCGGACCGCTGCTGACCGGCGAATATTACGGCATCGCGCTCAGCAAGTCGAAGCCGGAACTCGTCGATAAGATCAATGACGGCCTGGCCAAAATCCGCAAGAGCGGTGAATATCATCAGCTTTTCGTGAAGTATTTTGGCGGCGATACGAGCGGCGAGGTCAATGATGCCATTAAGCCGGATAAAGTCGCGCTTTCAGAATAGAGTCAGCTGGCGAGACGCTGACCGAGGATGCCTCGGTTCTCGAAAGTTCTAAGATAGATCCACAAGCCGCGCGGGCCATAATCGGTGCCGCGCGTCTGACCTGTCGTTGATAAATACAAAAAACAAGGCACGGTTCATGGACGCCATTTGGCAAAATCTACCTGTCATCCTCAGCGGTTTGCTGCTGACGATCGAATATGCGATTGTCGCCATTATCCTGATGGTCATCATCGGGCTCATCGCGGCACTCATGCGGCTCTCCAAGGTTGCGCCGCTGAGATGGATCGCCACGGCATACGTGGAGATCTTCCGGTCAACACCATTGCTGGTCCAGCTCTTCTTCATCGTGCTCGGATTACCGGCAATTTTACCCGTCAACGCCTGGTTCGGCCAATTGACGTATCCAATTCTCGCGGCCGCCTTAACCCTCAGCCTGAACGAGGGCGCCTACGTCACGGAAATTGTCCGCGCCGGCATTCTCGGCGTTGATCGGGGACAGAAAGAAGCGGCAGCGAGCATTGCGATGACCGGCTTTCAGACGATGCGCTACATCGTCCTGCCGCAAGCCTTCAAGCGAATGATCCCGCCATTGGTCAACCAGGCGGCCCAGACGATCAAGGATACCTCGCTTCTGGCGCCAGTCGGCATTGCCGAACTGGTCTACAAGGGCGAGATCGTGATCTCCGAAACCTTCGCATCGTTCACAATATGGGGCTTCGTCGCGGCACTTTATTTCGTGATGATCTTCTCCCTGTCGAAGTGCTCATCCTACATTGAGAGGAGGCTTCAAGTTGATAAGCGTTAAAGAACTTCACAAGTCCTTCGGCCATCATGAGATCCTGAAGGGGATCACCACGCATGTGGAGAACAATGAGGTCGTCGTTGTCATCGGACCATCCGGAAGCGGCAAAAGCACCTTCCTGCGCTGCCTGAACGGATTGGAGACGCCGACCAGCGGCGACATTGAAGTCGCCGGAATGATGCTGACCGACCCCAAAACCAACATTCACAAGCTGCGCCAGCATGTTGGGATGGTGTTTCAGCAGTTCAATCTGTTCAAGCACCTGACGATCCTGGAAAACATCACGATCGGGCCGCGCAAGGTCAAGAAAGTGGCGCCAGACGAGGCTGACAGCGTCGCCCGCGAACTGCTGGCGAAAGTTGGCCTCAGCGGCAAGGAGGCGAACTATCCCGACGAGCTTTCCGGCGGCCAGCAGCAACGCGTGGCGATTGCTCGCGCGCTGGCGATGGGGCCTGATGTCATGCTCTTCGATGAGCCGACTTCGGCACTCGACCCGGAGATGGTGGGTGAAGTGCTTCAGGTTATGAATGGTTTGGCGCGCGAGGGAATGACCATGGTCGTCGTGACGCACGAAATGGGGTTTGCCCGTGAGGTGGGCCACCGCGTCATTTTCATGGACCACGGTCAGATTCTCGAGGAGGGAGCACCGCAAGAGCTGTTCTCAAATCCCAAGATGGATCGAACCAAAAACTTCCTGGCAAAGATCCTCTGAGGAAGGCCCGCCTCACGGCGGGCTTTCTTCTTTCAGATGCTGCCACTTGTGCCGCGGATGCAGGTCGGCGCGGCCGGCGGCACGAAGAGTGCCGCCACCAATGGTCTTAGGCAAGGATGCCATCGGTGCTTGTTACAGGCCGTTTGGACGGGAGAGCCCGCCGACTGCGATCGCCGCGCCCTCCTCCACAGGCTGCGCTTTGCCAAGGGTTCGTCAGGCGGCAACCGGCAAGCGGATTATCACGCCGAGCCCGCCAAGGGCGGATTGTTCGAATGCAATCGTTCCGTTGTTGAGCGAGACAATTTCGCACGCGATTGCAAGGCCAAGACCGGTGCCCGGGCTCGTCTCGTCGAAACGTCTGCCTCGTCGACCGATCGAACCGAGCTCGGCGGTGGGAATACCGGGACCATCGTCGGATACCCGCAGTTCGACGGCCAAAGCGTCCCGCCTGGCCTGAATGCCGATCTGAGTGCTTGCCCACTGAGCTGCATTCTCCAATATCACGCCCACAAGCTCTATGAGATCGTTTGCGTCGATATCAACGTTCAGATCATCGGCCACATCGACAACCCAATCCAGTTGCTCGCCGGTGCGCGTTTTCTTCAACACGGCAATCGCACGCGGAACGATGCTGCTGAGCGATGCACTCAAGGCATGCATCCGCGTGCGTTGACGCAGTCGAACGAGACGCAGCTGATAATCGATGCGATCGCGCATCTCGTCCGTCAGATCGACGATAGCCCCGGCGCTGCGCGCATCACCATTCTCCTCGAGTTCATAGGCAATGGTGCCAAGCACCGCGAGTGGGGTCTTCAATCCGTGCGCCAGATCCGAAGCGCGAGAGCGCGCGAAATCCATGGAAGTCTGTTGCAGGGCCAGGAGGGCGTTCACTTCGCTGACGACAGGAACCACTTCCAGCGGATAGGTCGCATCGATTGAGGAAGTGCCGCCCTTGCGGATGCTTTCAATATCCTGGCGCAACTTCCTGAATGGCGACAGGCCGAACTGCACCTGCAGCATGGCTGCAAGAACCAGGACCACACCAAGAATTGCGAGCGCAACGGCCAGCTCGCGCCCAAAACGAGTGATCGCTTCGTCCAGAATCGACCGGTCCTGAGCAACGATAACCTGATAGCGCCGCTCGCTCTTGGCCTTCGGAAAGCGAGGCGTCAGCGAGAAGGCGAGCAGCGACTGGCCGACGGGCCCCTGCGCAGTCGAAAACCGCCCACCCTCGTCGGGCGCATCGACCTTGAGGACATGATCCCAGAGCGAGCGGGAGCGTAGGGTCTGCTTGGAGCCCAGGTCGGTGATCTGCCAGTAGAGGCCGCTGATTGGCGTATCGTAGCGCGGATCAGGCAAGGTGCCGGTCAAAACCGGCGCAACCCCACGCGCATCCGGATCGATCAAGGCAACAAGGCGTGACATGGTTGCCGAGAGATCTGCGGAAGCGCTGCGTTCGACGTTTTTCGTGAAGAGGTAGCCGATCGCAATGCCCGCCAAAACAAGCGCAACGGCGATCCAGACGCCCGCTCCCAGAATAAGGCGAACCCGTAAAGACTGAATTCTCAAGGACTATTCCCACCGAGAATATATCCGAAGCCGCGACGCGTCGCGATGATATCTGCGCCCAGCCGCTTGCGCAGCCGGCCGATGAGAACCTCGATCGCGTTCGAGCCCCCTTCGAAGTCCTGCGTATAGAGATGTTCGGCTATCTCGAGCGGCGAGACTACACGGCCGCCCTGATGCGCCATGAACGCAAGCAGCCGATACTCCTGCGGCGTAAGTGTGATCGGAACCCCTCCTCGCGATACCTGCCGCATCCTTGTGTCGAGAACAAGCTCGCCGATTTCGATCTGCGAGGAGGCAAACCCACCGGCGCGGCGTACGATAGCCCGGATGCGCGCCACCACCTCCTCCATCCGAAATGGTTTCACGACATAATCGTCTGCGCCAGATTCGATCCCCTCCACGCGTTCATCCCACTGGCCGCGCGCCGTCAGGATCAAGACGGGCGCGTTACGTCCGGCCCGCCGCCAACGCTTCAGGATCGTCAAGCCATCCAGCGTCGGAAGACCAAGATCGAGGATTACCGCATCGAATGTTTCCGTGTCGCCGCGAAACCAGGCGTCCTCTCCATCCGTGGCATATTCCGGAACGAAGCCGGCGGCCGATAGCGCCACGCCAAGAGACTCGGCGATGCGGCGATCATCTTCAGCCAGGAGTATCCGCATGCCTACCTCACCCTTATCAGTTTGCCCGTGCGGGCATTGAAGGAATAGCGACGAACCTCGCTGTTGGTTTCAAGCACCTTCAACTCGTACTGGAGGACGCCTCTGACGGCATGCAGACGCGTATCGATGATCTCCCCTTTGGTCAGGTGTCGGGCGATGGCGACGATGCCATCCAACGGGAGTGCGCGATCGCTTTGAACCGCTTCCAGGGCACCGGATGGTCCATCGAACCTTTCACCCTGTCCGTTGCGCCCGGATCCTTCGGGAGCGGACATCTGGTCGCTTTCAGTGCCATCTGGGTCTGCGCCACCATCGTCGGAGCTGGAATCCGATGAGCCGGAATCGGAACTCTGCCCGGAAGAGCCGTCCGAACTGCTATTGTCGGCAACCTCGATATAGCGAACAGCACCGGTGTCGTTTGCCATTTCCTGCGCACGCAGCGCGGGAGAAAAGTGCAGCGCAAGAGCAACCGTCAGGAACCGCATGAAGGCTCTCAGGGACAGAAAACGCACACACCCTCTCCTCGGGCCATCGAAGCTTCTCAAAGCGACGAGCTTAAACGAACGAAGCTGACAATTCGCTGACAGCGCCCTCACGGGAATTTCAGGCACGTTCAAGTATACCAGCGACCGTCGATGCAAAACAAGACGCAGGGAAGCAGGGTTCAGATGTCCCGCGACCAAGCTGTCTTGTGACAACCGCATGCGAAGGCACGCCTCTCCGGCCGCCAGTCGCAATCGAAGGATTTGAGGATGCAGACGCCGTTTCGCTTTATGCCGGCCATTATTTATGTGGCCGCGCTATTTGCCATCTTTTTGACCGTAGTGCTCGTTCGCCCGACACATGGATGTGGACCATTCCATATCTTCAGGCACCATCGAACAAGCCAGCCGATGTCATGTCAGAACAAGGAAACCGCTAGTCAACCCACAATCAGCACGACCCGCGGAGGTTCGCGACGAGCGGATGTGCAAATCGCCAATCTGCAGAATACGGTCGAATACGGCTTCGCGGACCTGCGTCCGTTCGACATTCGATAGCGACGGAGGAAATGCATATGCAGGCGTTTTTCCGCTTCGTACCAGCCCTCATCTACGTGGCCGCGCTGTTTGCCGTCGTTCTGTCTTTGCTTATCGTTCGGCCGACGCGTTCCGGCGGCCCATTCGATCTGCATTGCCAGGATGCCAGATACTCCGATTGCCGGCTTGTGCGCTGATGTGGAGCCCCAACC